>NZ_DGMH01000050.1:79261-128715 GCF_002388305.1 Sulfitobacter sp. UBA4523 | reverse complement strand
CGGATTGACCTGAAGCTTGTCGCGGCTGCGATCGGGCTGCGGCATATCGCCGGGCGGGCAATTCAGACCAGCGGCCACCGCCTTGAGGATACCATCCGCGATCTCGCCCTTGCGGGCCTCGCGCAGAAGCAGACGGGCGCGGCCCAGTTCCTCGTGGTTTTTCGGCTTATTGCTCGCCAGCTCTACCATCGCGTCATCCTTATAGACGCGGCTGCGCGGGATGTTGCGCGTCTGGGCGTATTCCTCGCGAAAGGCGGCCAGTTCGCGCACAAGCGCCAGGAACTTTGGCGAATTCGTGCGCGTCTTGACCCGACGCCATGCCTCGCGCGGCGGGGTGACATAGGTGTCGGGGCTGGTCAGGGTCTCAAGCTCTTCCTGAACCCAGCGGGCGCGGCCCGTCTGTTCAAGCTTGCGCGCAAGAAATTCGTAGATCTGGCGCAGGTGCGTGACATCGGCCAGCGCGTATTTCGCCTGCGCATCGCTCAGCGGGCGGCGGGACCAATCGGTAAAACGGGACGTCTTATCAAGAGGTTGATGGGCGATCTTACGCACCAGAGTTTCATATCCCACCTGTTCGCCAAAGCCACAGACCATCGCCGCGACCTGCGTGTCGAACAAGGGTTCGGGAAAGACGCCCGCATCGACAAAGAAAATCTCTAGATCCTGTCGCGCGGCGTGGAAGACTTTGACCACCGACGTATCACGGAACAGCGTGTACAGCGGGTCAAGCGACAGCCCCTCGCTCAGCGGGTCCACCAGAACGGCATTGCTATCGTCCGTTCCGGGCATCGCCAACTGGATCAGACAGAGCTTGGAATAATAGGTCCGTTCGCGCAGAAACTCGGTATCGACGGTCACGTAATCATGCTTGGCGGCCTCTGTGCAGTAGGCTTCAAGCTCGGCGGTGGTGGTGATTGTTTTCATAGCGCTACTTTGGACAGAGGAAGCCATTCAGGCAATGGAAAAGCGCATGGTTTCAGCGCAATAGGCCGCGCGGTCAGCTTTCCAGCATTAAAAGATCACGGTTGCCGCTGGCAAACCGCCGCAGCACCGCAGGGTAAAGACGATGTTCCTGCACCAGAACCCGCGCTGCCAGATCCTCTGGCGTGTCGCCGGCCATAACGGGAATGGTCGCCTGCCCCAGGATCGGCCCGTCATCCAGCGCCGCTGTAACCTCGTGCACGGTGCAGCCATGCTGGGTATCGCCAGCCTCAAGCGCGCGGGCATGGGTGTGCAGCCCCTTATAGCGCGGCAGCAAAGACGGGTGGATATTGATCATCCGGCCGGCCCAAGCATCCGTAAAGCCACCGGTCAGTTTGCGCATAAACCCGGCCAGACAGATGATGTCGGGCGCATGGGGCATCAGCCGCGCGGTCAATTCGTTTTCAAAGGCAGCGCGATCCCCTGAAAAGGGCTTGTGATCCACGACTTCGGTCGGGATGCCGCGTTCTTTGGCCCAGGCAATCCCGCCCGCGTCCGCCACATTCGACACCACCACACAGGGCCGCGCGGGATGGTCGCCGGTCATGTCTTCGACCAGCGCCCGCATGTTCGACCCGCCACCCGAAAGGAAAATCGCAACCCGTTTGGTCACAGCAGGCTGCCGGTATAGGCAACGCCCGTGGTCTCGGTGACATTGCCCATCGGATAGACCGTTTCGCCCGCCTGCCGCAGCAGTTTGGTCAGCGCCTCGGCCTCATCCGCTTTGACCACAAGGATCATGCCCACGCCGCAGTTAAAGGTCTTGAGCATCTCGGTTTCCGAGATCGCGCCAACATCGGCCATCCATTTGAACACGCCGGGCAGCTCCCAGCTGTCCAGATCAATCTGCGCGCCCAGATCATCGGGCAGCACACGGGGCAGGTTTTCCGTCAGACCGCCGCCGGTGATATGGGCCAGCGCATGCACGCCCCCTGCCCGCACGGCCTGCAACGCAGGTTTCACATAAAGCCGCGTCGGCGTCAGCAGCACCTCGCCCAATGTTCCGTCTGCCCAGGGGCAATCCGCATCCCAGCCAAGGCCAGAGATCTCGACCAGTTTACGCACCAGAGAATAGCCGTTCGAATGCACCCCGTCCGAGGCAAGCCCCAGCAGCACATCCCCCGCCGCCACATCACGGGGCAAGTCCGCACCGCGTTCCATCGCGCCCACAGAGAAGCCCGCGAGGTCGAAATCACCTTCGGAATACATGCCAGGCATCTCTGCCGTCTCGCCCCCGATCAACGCGCAGCCAGAGCCTTCGCAGCCTTTGGCGATGCCTTCGATGATCCGCGCGGCCTGTTCGGTCTCAAGCTTGCCGGTGGCGAAATAATCGAGGAAAAACAGCGGCTCCGCCCCTTGGCACACCAGATCGTTGACGCACATGGCGACCAGATCGACCCCCACGCCATCGACGTTGCCGGTATCAATCGCGATCCGCAGCTTGGTGCCCACACCGTCCGTGGCAGCGACGAGGATCGGGTCGGTATAGCCCGCCCCCTTGAGGTCGAACAACGCGCCGAAACCGCCAAGCCCCGACATCACGCCCGGACGCTTTGTCCGTTTGGCCGCCGGTTTGATACGTTCTACCAGCGCGTTGCCTGCATCAATATCCACACCAGCGTCTGCATAGGTGATCGAGTTCTTGGAGTTGGTCATGACGCATCCCGCTGCCTGTTCCCTTTGCGAAAGTGGGTTATAGCAGGTTGCGCAGGCGTGCAATGCACCTAAGCCACATCTGCGCGTTTCTATCCCTTGACGCGCCGCGCCCGCCCGCTTACCAAACCGCGCAGGCGGGCCTGTAGCTCAATTGGTTAGAGCAGAGCGCTCATAACGCTTTGGTTGCGGGTTCAAGTCCTGCCGGGCCTACCAAAACTCCGCTTTTATTCAATGTTTTCAACGACTATGTGTCACACGACATTAGAAATGTGTCGCATATGATTTCAATGGCTTGCAAGGCACCTGTCACACGCTACTGCGCTGCACCTGACGCAAGTCCCTCGGTCCGCCATTGTCGTTTGAACCAAATTCGAGCGTCAGCTATGCGCAGGGAGGGGGCCTTGCAAAGTCGCGAGATTTGACGGATTGATAGAATACCTATGCGGCACGAAGATTGGTTAAATACCTGGATCAACTGGGTGATCGTTCTGACCGGCGTCTTACTACCGTTTGGTTCAATATCCTGTGGTTGATTTTGCGCTTCCACGAAAGCATTGGGCCACTTGGTTTCCTTTTTCTCTTAGTGTCATGCAGAAAATTGTATTCTTTTTCATAAAGGTAGCCGTTTTTCTGTGCATATTCGATTACCGCTTCATTAGCGTTCGCTTCAGGGTTGGCACGTATGCGCTTCAATCCATCAAATAGGCTTCCCGTGTCGATTCCCAGAAAACGGTTGATGCAGACATTGCCAACGTATGTCTCCTTCCCGGAAAGGCGATTTCGAATATAGCAATGCTCCAAGATCTGCTGTCCGCAAGGGCAGGAGTCAAACTCTTCGCTGAGCTCAACGAATATCAAATCCCACTCTGTACGGGCAGCATCGAAATCCTGCGAGACCGAGAGTGGGATTATATGTGCTTTCAAGCGTTCGTAATTATGCCCGTCCATCAAAATCACTCCGCGCCAAATGGGAAGAGGACAACACAGACGCTCCGCAAAATCAACCTAGGGGGGCGTATGGCAAATCTAAACGCGCGAACTGTATTGGAAGGTGTGTCTTTGATGCTCTTCCGTTTGGTTCTCGCGCTGCCCAGAATCAAACTACCGCTTTGGGCTGACTGCGGTCATCCGATGCTTTCACCTGGGATACTTGTAACCCAACCTCAGGCCTGTTTTTACGCGGCATGCTGCGTCAGGTGCAGAACACTGGATCGACGCGATCGGCGCCTAACTGGAGGCTTGATCGGCCGTGGACGAGCGTGCTCAATGGTAAACCCAGCTGTTCTTCGTTTATTCTGTGAATTCATACAGTTGGATTGGAAACAATCACCGTAACGCCTTACTAAGTTTCAATGGATTAGATGACAGTTTGGAAACTGAAGATCGATGATTTTGAACTTTAGAAGACCCAAGCCATCAATGCGGGAACAACAAGAAGAGCGAATAATAGCGGGCCTAAGACTTCCAGAGGGAAGCCTCGTCGCACCAGCCATGTTGAAAGCCTCGAAAACATCCTAAGTGCAACCAGTCGATTAAAGGGCAAAAGCAAGCATGATAACACCTAGACCAAAGCTGAACAATGATCCCGAAGCAACAACGATCCCCCACCGAACACCATTGTGGAGCTTTCTGATTAGAGCTTGATCCTCCTGATCAAAGTCGTGTCGCATTTGGTTCACCGCGTTGACGTAAATAAAGAACCAGATCAGCGTGCCCAAGAGAGCCCCGAGCCCCCACAAACCAAGCACAGGCCCGATTGCGACATCCTTTAGCGAACCCATTTGGCTGAGCAAAGCAAGCCAAGACCCACTATTAAGAACGGTTACAGCTACTGAACCAGCTTTCGCAACAGAAATTTGGCGCTCAGTGTGTATGTCCCAACGCGTCTGAAGTTCCGTGTGCGAGCGTTCCAATCAAGTCGATCCCTTTGAGAAAATCGCATCATTACTAGCACATCACAAAGAAAGATACAGACACGCTGAATGAGTGAAATTTCAGCTAGGGATGAGATCTTCGTTTTCAGGATGGTGAACAGCCCATTGCTCTTCGATCCTCGATAGCTCCTCACGAACCGCGGCCGAAGTCTCATTGAACTCTTCAAGCGTCTTACCAAACGAAGCGGAAAAACTGAACCCGGCGTCTTCTTTCGGACCGATCATATCAAAACTCCCTGTCAACTCCTGAGAATCTCATACTAGCACAATTCTTACACCATGATACTGTTACTCCAAGTTGTACATGGAGATTTTATGGAAAAAGTTGTTGATCCAGAGCTTATCATTGGCTTTGTTGGGCGTCTGGGGACAGACCTTCCGGCAGCTCTAAAGGCAGTAGACACAATACTGCATAGCCTTCACTATAAAAAACATCACATAAAGATAACTGATTTTATCGCAGAAAACAAAACAGATTTTCAAGTTGTGGAGTCCCCAACAGAAGATCGATATAAAACTTACATCGATGCCTGCAATATGGTTAGGCAGCAAACCGGGTTAGATGATTTTTTCGTCTCGTATGCGGTTGAGCGAATAAGAGCTATTCGGCGAGAAGAACCAGAAAACGGCGATGCAGCTATTCCCCTTAGAAGAACGGCTTATCTAATTAATCAGATAAAACGTCCCGAAGAAGTTGAAGCTCTCAGATCAATCTACGGTAAGCAGTTCATTCTGATTTCTTGCCACTCACCCAAAGATCAACTTAAGAACCGGCTCGCGACCAGAATTGCTGAAGGTCACGCAGGCTCTCCAAAGTCAGATGCCTGGCAAGCAAAGGCTAGCGAACTTATCCAGACGGATGACAAGGAATCTTCCGTTCCCAGCGGCCAAAGAGTAAGCGATGTTTTCCCATTAGCTGATGTTATTATTGATACTAGCGACGTACCGAACCTAGAGAAAATCATTCAGCGCTTTTTCCATGCATTATTTGGAAATTTTGCAATCTCGCCGACAAGAGAAGAGTTCTTCCTGAATTTGGCTTTTCAAACTTCGCTGACGTCTTGCGACACGGCTCGTCAAGTTGGGGCCGCCATCGCCCGGGATAGCGACATAATTGCAATGGGTTATAATGAAGCGCCTAAGGCTAATGGAGGCACCTATTGGCCTCATGACGGCGAAGACGGTCGAGATGTTGCCTTAGGCCGCGATTTCAACACGATCCGTAAGCGCCAGATGGTGATTGATATAGTGCTGCGCCTCGGCCAAGCGGGAGCATTAAAAACAAACGATTTGGATGAATTGAGGCTAGCACAAGAGTTTCTAGACAGTACAGACGCCCCACTTAAGAAAGCTCAGGTTCTTGATACCCTGGACTATGGGCGCGCCGTTCATGCTGAAATGGCTGCAATATCGACCGCTGCTCGTCTCGGATTAAGGCTCGCTGGTAGCAAATTATTTTGCACAACCTTTCCATGTCACAACTGCTCAAAGCATATTGTTGCATCAGGTATTTCAAAAGTGATCTATCTCGAGCCCTACTCAAAAAGCTTTGCTGATGACCTCTACCCAGACTCAATCGAAATTGATCAATACAAACCAGACGGGGAGAAAGTGCAATTTTTACAATTCATTGGAATTACACCTCAGCGTTTCAAGAACCTTTTCTCCAAGTCAAAGCTTAAAGACAAGTTGGGAAAGGTGCGGGAATGGGTTCCCGAAACTGCTCAGCCAATCCTGGAAAAGCTTGATCAAGGCCACACCGGTCGAGAAGCTATGTTCCAAAAGAAGATAGAAAAGATAGTCAAGGATGATGGTAGAAAATATCTTATTCAGAACATTTAATGTCGCTGAAATGGATAAGGGCTACCAGCTCCGCCTTACTTTCGGCAACTGCGTGACATGCGGCCACCCCATCCCACACCGACATCTCGCCTGGCTCTCAAAATCATGCACCGAGACGCCTGCGGGCAGCTGCTCAGGGCGAAACTCTACCGCATGGTCACAGGACCAGCACCGAACCTCGATGTGCGTGCAGCCGGGCGAGAATAGCGGTTCAGCGGGCGGATTGGAAGCCATGCCGCATCAGGTATCCGATTCCACCGCGGGATCAAGCCCACCCCAGAACGGAAAAAAGCCCGCCCACCGATTAAGGCGGGCGGGCATTGGTATGAAGATATAGGCTACCGGACGACAGGCTCACCCAGCTTCGCCAGCGACTCACGTGCATACCGCTCAATCAGGCGGTCAAGAACACCATCACCCGGCGTCAATGCGGTCAGCGCGTCGGGCACACTCTCCTGTAGATACCGCACCACATGCGCCTTCAAGGTATCAAACCCCACGTCCGGCCCGTACTTCATTCCGCTCTCGACGGATGTAATGACAGCCTGGTGCAGCGCCTCTCGATGCTTGGCCTCGATTTGGATGCCGGTCGCGGCGGCGACTGCGCCGGCGGCGCGGTTCAAGATGAAGGTCAGCACCAGGCCGATGATGCTGAGAATGACCGCCTGCAGATCTGCGCTGGCGAATAGTTGAGATAGAAAGTCCATGTTCGGCTCCTTGGGGCTATTTGCGCAAAAGCGCGATGATCGCCGCCACAACAGCAGCGACGGTAATTGCGAAGATCGCAAAGGTGACGAAATCGGGTGTCATGCTTCGTTAGCCGACAGGGTACCGGTGTGTGCCGCAACAGCCGGCACGCCCTTCCAGCCTTTCGGGCCACGGCAGCCCAACAGGCGATCGCGCGAGATCCACGTTTCGGTAACGTTGTCGCTTTGATTGCCGCCAACGACCCGCACAGCCGTCTTGCTCTGGCCCGTCACGATCGCGACGTGACCGTTCCAGCTTTTGTCCTTGTGGGTGCGCCAGAAGACTGCAACACCGCCGAGATCCACACCGCACTCATCGCCGTATTCCAGCCACTGGCGCGCGCCCAGCCGGTTGAAGGCCTGCGGCTCCTCGGGTGCACCGACAGCCATGCAATGCGCCACGAACAGGCCGCACCAGGGCACGTCATCGCCGGGATACCACTGGTCGAGATTGCGGGCCCATTCCATGATGGCCGGATTGCTGGCGGATCCGGGCTTCTCGCGGGTGCCCAGCAGGTTGCGTGCTTCGGTCAGCCAAGGCGGTTCATTCCCAATTGCTACGGGCATCGGCGCGGCCTTGGCCCCTGCCCCCCACAGCACTTCCATCGTCAATGGTCCGGGGAAGGGCCGCGCGCGGTAGCCATGCGCCTCCTTGAATCGCGTGAAGGCGGTCTGCGTCATGGGCCCGTCCAGCCCGTCGATCAGCCCCTTGTACCAGCCGAGGTCAGCCAGACGGCCCTGATGCGCGGCCAACAGCTGCTGCATGAAATCCATTTCATCTCTCCAATGCAAAAAGGACCGCCGAGGCGATCCGTTGAGGTTTAAATTGTCGGGTTGGTCAGCGGTTGCGCGTGCGGTCTTCGATCCTGGTCACTTGCTCCGCGACGCGATCGAGCTTTGCGTCGATGTCGCGCAGATGCAGGATTTCTTCGAGCTGAACTTGCGAGATGTGCTCGATCTTTCCCTGCAGTTGAGGTGCACCGCAGCTTATCTGCGCAATCGCCTGCGCTGTCGCAGCACTCGACGGCTTGCCACGCTTGTATCCCCTCATGGCCATCACGCAGGTCGACAGGAACGTCGCCACGCCAACAGCCAGCAGGGTCATCACCTCCTTATCGATGCTCTTTAAAAACGCACTGAACCATTCTGGCATCTGCACCGCTCCTATACGCAGAGAGCCCATCGAACAGGGCGAGTAGAAGATAGGTGAACACACCGGAGGAAAGCGCTGCCCCGTAGACGAGGGTCGGCCAGAAGAACGCCATCGCCAGCGTAGAGAAGATCGCCGACCCAAACATCGCGCCAGCCATGCGCAGATAAGGCGACCGGTGCCAGTTGCCGTTGATATGCAGCGCCGAGAGACGCAGTGCTGCAATCAGCACCATCGGGGTAGCGATTGAGGCCTCATCTAACCCCATCGACAGGAACGCCCGAAACCCGCTCGATGACGTCAGCGTGTTGCCCGGCAACGCCAGACAGATTGCAAAGAACAGCAGGACAAGACTGCACAACCATTCGGTTGCCCTGCCCTGCTCCATGATGTTGAGGCGGATTGTGTTCATTTCGAACCTCGCATGTCGTATATAGGCCGAAGGATCCTTTGCTTTAGAGAACCTTGATGACAGCATAGCCGTAGTCTTCGCTGGCGCTCACGTAAGCGGGCAAGCTGGCTGGCATTGTCCCACCTTTAAGCGACACGTTTCGGCTATCCAGCACTGTGAACTCGCGGCCCTGCAAGTCCGTTGGGATGGACAGACGGTCCAGCTTTGTAACGTCGTGCCAATCGACAAGCACAAACGCCGTTGTCGCTGTGCGCACAATATAGAAAGCGGTACGCTCGGCACTGCTCGGGCAGACATGGCGATACGCCGTGACGGTGTAATAATCCCCGGGCTGCGCGATATGATCGCCCTTGTCCATTGCGCGGAAATACTGTTTGCCGCTGGAGCCGAAAAGTTCAAAGGCTAGGGCACTCACACGATCACGGCGTACATCATAGGCGGCATCGCCTACGGGCAGGAAACCTGCGGCAAACGCTTTGTCAGACCAGAGCGACAAGCATCGGTGCGCATACTCCCCATCGGCCTGCAACTCCGCGGCCGTGAGGTAAAGTGTCCCGCCTGTAGCAACGGTCGCAGGCTCAATGCGGGACAGGTCAATCGTGCTGCCTTGGTACGTCATAGGCAACGCGCCAGGAACGTAGAAGCTCAGGGGGTTACCTGCCCGCATGACTTGAATACCCATGAAATCGGACACGGGGGTGGCCTTCAAGATGAGCCAATCGCGCGTAACCGTCATTTGCCCGTCACGGTCCCAGCGATAGGTCGTAGTCATTGTGTAAGACGGGTCGCCGGATGGTGCCAGCCCGCCTAACACGCCGCCGTTGGCGATCCACCAGTTGATGATCTCGGAACGCGCCAACATATCGCAGGTTTCTGAGATCGTCACGTTATCGTCGTAGAGCCACGTCCCTGAGGTAGCGGTTACTCCCTCACCATCGACGGACCTCGATATTTGGTAGTTGGCATCAGGGCGATAAAATTGCGTCTGAGTAACCGCAGTCACGGTGAAGTCCGCAGTGTTCGTCGCACCGCTTACGTGGGTGTAAGTACCTGTGCCGGGAGCCGTGTTGATTGTCCGGTGTGCGAGGATGAGCGTGTTTGCATCCTGAACTTCGACGAGGACAACCTCCCCACCACTGAGCGACCAGATAGAACCTTGATCCGCCTCAGCCAAAGTATGACTGTCCACAGTTGCCACGCCCACAACATAGCCGTGATTGCCGCCGATGGTCGCATCTAGCGCATGATCCGGCGCAATGTCGTCTGCTCCGTCACGAACGGATACGCCGTTAAGGAAGGTGCCCCGAATGTTCAGGCGGCATGGGTATGTCGTCAGTGTGTAAACAGGGAACGGAATGAACTCGTTTCGGATCAGATCGCCGGAGTTAGCGCTTTCCACATACGCGGTGCCAGCGCCGTTAAGTACCAGCTTCGCGGATCCTGACGCGACAGGGCCAGACGTGACCACCCGCTCACCGTTCAACCAGTAGTCAGGCTGGCCTGTGAACGCCTGATAAGGCCTCGCCGTGTGACCTACACTGAGCATAATGTCGTCGGGTTCTGGGTAGGACGTGGATGCCACGTTAAACGCCATAAAGTATGCGCCATCAGGAATGGTGACGGTCTTGGGGGTGAGGCCCCCGCCCGTGTTGGCCCCGATGTGCGCAGTGTCACTTTCAGACGAGAAGAACCCAACCTCTGGCTGTCGCCCGCCAGCCGCGCTAATCGTGAAAACGTCGCCTGGAGAAACTTCAATGAAGTTTGTGCAAGCCCATCCCGCCGCCGTCCGAATTTGCCCGTTAGTGCTGACGTAAAACCCCGGACGCTTAAGGCTTATGTCAAACTGGTTAGACACATCGACGTAGTTCGCTTCCGCAAGTCCCAACCGATCTTCGATGGTAAACGGGCCAGTTTCAGAAACAGTGCCAACCCGCGCCGGATCAATGTAGCGGTCAGGCTCGCCGGTGTAGTCTTGAAATGGAAACGCTACCGGACCCTCGTTCAGCATAATTTCCGCAGGTTCAGGCTTGCTCGGAGAATAGGCCGTGAAAACAAGGTATTTCGCGGTCGCGGGCGCGGTTACTGTGACTTCTCCATTAGTCGCGTTGGAGAACGAAATGGCTGCGCCGTCAGACGCCGCTGAGTAAAAACCAATTTCCGGCTGGCGACTGCTTGAGGGATTCAGAGTGTATTTTTTACCTGCAACAACAGGGATGAACTGCGACACTCCCCAGCCCGCCGCAGCTTGGATCCCGCCGTTGCTGGTGTTGATGTAGTACCCGTCGCGCGTGGAGCCGTTATACAGGTTGGTGATGTCAACACTATACTGGTCTACCTCTGCGAACTTCCCGTCCACATAGGTTTTGTCGGCTTTGGCCGAAGTGACAGACAATCCCTGATCTACCCACGCGGAACCGTTGTAGAGCCAGACGTGTTCGGTAGAGCGGATGTAGGCACGTTCACCCGATACCATGCCCGTGATGGTGCCGCGCGCCGCATCGTCGGCCACAAGGTAATCGTATTGCACAGCGTCCTCTGCCGCGTCACGGGCCAACCCCGCAGCTACAACATCCTCTCCCGTTGCCACACGGTCCAGCGCAGTTTGCGCGGCGTCCTCGGCCGCTAGAGTCGCCGCCGCCGCAATCGTCGCATAGTTCGCCTGCAGTTCATCAACCTGAACCTGTGTAAGGGGCGTCCCAATTTCGGACAACTGCGTTGCATCCCCGCCATCGTTCAGCCAGAAGATCAGTTGCAAATCCGACGCGGTAAAAAAGCCCTCGCCATCGCTGGTCCGCGCAAGTCCTTCTGTCGTATCGGTTGCATATATAAAGCCGTTGATAGCCGCCGAAGATACCGCAGCAATCGCAGAGTCAATCAGCGCCTCAAGCGCCTTCTTTGTGGTTGTCTTGGGGTCGGTTCCGGTAGTTGGCATAGTATAAGCCATGCGGTTAATCCTTATGCGTCTGTTGTGGCTGAAACGCTGGCTGTAAATGCCGATGCGCTGGCGTATTCGCCGCGAGAGCGGGCGAAGTAATAGCGGGTTACCGAGGTGCCTAAGCTGCCCTCGTTAATGCTCACGATTGTGTTTTGGCTGGTGTAGATGGCAGTGCCGATCAGGCTGGCCGCGCCGCTGTCGTCTGTGTCGCTGCCGTAGATTTCGACGGCGCGGAAGTCGGGATCGTTTGGCGTCCGGAAGCTGACTGTGATTTCGCCTGCACCGCCAACCGCTGTGCCTTCAATCGGGATATCAATTTCGATATCTACAACAGGCTTCACGTCTTCAATCTCGACCCAATCGGAGTTCCCGTTAGGGCCGACAGCGCGGACGCGGATATCGTAGAACAAATTGGGCGATCCTGAGAGGTGACCAAACACCTTGCCGGAACCGTCGCGGACATCGTGGCCGATCACGCCGCCTGTCTCGTACTTGCCGAGAAGCTCGCCGATCCCAGCGTTTGACTTATATTCCCACTCGTAGCCCGTGACGCCTGACGTTGACGGATCGAACGCAAACCGGATGCGGGGGATAATGGTGCCGCCCGTGTTCAGGTTCACCGCGTCGCCCGTTGTGACGCTCAACGCGCCGGGGTCTGCCGTGCCTGTCCGCTCGTCGTCGTATTCCTCGTCAAAAACTTCTTCTTCGTCGTCGGCTGGCACCCAATCATAGATAGCCGCGTCATGCTTGACCAAGGACGCAGGCAAGCGCATGGCGACTTCCCCGCTTTCCCCAATCGGGTCTAAGCCGGGGTGAATGCCTTCAATCTCGTACACGCCGTCAAGCGCGTCGTAGGGCGATGGCAGCGCAATAGTGACCGTTGCCCCGCCCACAAGGTTAAACGCCTCTGGGGGCAGCGTGCCGCCCTGTATGCGCTCTTGTCTGCGCTGGCGTAGTCCGGTGATTTTGCGCACCCGCATTGCCTGCGTTGGTGAAGGGCAGAACGGCAGATCGACCGTCTTGACCGCAGGCACCCCGCCGTCAGCAGCCAGAGCACCTGGAATATCCCAGGGGGTCAGATCCGCAGTCTCGTACCCCCGCGCTGCCGAAAGGTAGCTGACGCGCAGTTGGTTCACCAGTTCAGCCCCCGGCAGCATGTCGGGAAACTCGAACCCCTCGCCCAGAAGGTAGGTCAGTGTTTCGGTAGGCTCACGGTAGACGCCCGCCGCATAGCCCAGTTTCCCACCAACGCGGATAAAGTCAGCCGCGCCCGATATCATCATCGGGTTAAGCTGGTCTTCAATCTCACCTTCGTTGAAAACCAGCGTGCCGCCGCAGATATAGCGCTTTTCGCTGCCGCCGGAGTTCAGCGTCACCACCTCGTCACAGGCGTTCGGGCCGTCCTCGTCAAAGCTGCTGTGAAGCTGTTCTGCGCGGTAGCCTCGGATCGGGTTATTCATCAGCGCGTCACGAACACAAAGCGCGTGGTTGTCGCTCCAAGCGGTGATGCCCGTGCGCGGGTCTTCGACCAGTGACCACCGTCCCTCAACCTCGACCAATGGAGGCGTAGACGGCCAGCGCTCCTGCCGCTTGCCGCTGTCGCCCGCATCCAGCTTGAGCCAGATCATCGTGCGGCCCTTCCAAGCGTCGGTAGTCTTCCACAGGTGATCTGCCGAACCCTCGACATAGGCCGCGTCGTCGGTGAACTCGGTAGGCGGTGCGGTGTGGTCGCCACGACTTACCCAGACGGTGACATGGCCGCTAAACGGGTCTTCCGTAGCCGTCGCGCCGGGGCCGTCCAGATCGAACGCATCGCCGGTCAGGACCACTTCGCGCTTATCAAGGTACAGCGTGAAGGTTGATAGGTCCGATGGCCGCGAGCTAAGCAGCCACGCGCCGTAGATTTTCTTGCCCTTCACGGGTGTCCCAACTGGTGTGCCTGTAGCGCGGCACTCCCCATAGGGGAAACGATAGGCGGGGGATGTTGTCGGCTGCGCCAGATCCCGCGCAACGTCCTGCACTTTCGGCTTCTTTGCAAAGATGGCAGAAAAGGCTGTATTGACCAGGAACGAAACGCCGAATTGCACCACGGCAGAGCTGATCGCCCCTGCCGCCGCCGCGCCGAAGCCAAGAGCGGTTGCCGCGCTGGTGATTGCCCCGCCAATGGCACCGATGATAGGCGCTAGAAACGGCATGTCCACGCCCCCAGAATATCGGCCTTCACTATTGCCATTCCGGCCTCCGTCTTCGCGGCGTATTCGCCGGATTGAATGCAGATCGCCAAGGCCGCGCCGAACGTGTCAGTGCTTGCGATCAGGGCTAGGTCGCCCGCCTTGGGTGTGGTGGTGTGCGGTAGGCCAAACGTCGCCCCGCACCATGCGAGGTAGCCGCCTGCCCGCTTGAGTATCCGCGCCGCGCCTATGGCGGTGCTGTAGTCGTCTCGGCATCCCTCAAGGGGGTCAGCGCCGTGCAATGCCTCGAAGCCCACACAAGCCGCCGTACAGTCGCGCCGAAGGCCCCACGCGAACGGATCGCGCAGGTTATCAAAGGCAGCGTTGAACGCCGCCCGTTCTGTTATTCGGGCCACTGTTGAGGGTTGAACCGTAGCTTGTTGGCGTTCTGGACGTGCCGCCCCGCCGTATCGCCGGGGTATTTGGCGATCTGGTCTTCGTAGCTGTGCGTGATCGACGCAGACGAACGCGCAGAGGGGCCAATGCCTAGCCTCAGCACCATATCATGATCCAAGCCAACGTCTGAGCGTGAGAGCGCCCCTGTGCGGCTATCAAAGTAGCCTGTGAATAGTTCCACGGGGTCCGTCGCCAGCACATTGCCGCCCGCTGTCGTTGTGGTCGCAAACCAGACGGTTAAATCACGGTTGCGGATGATCTTGCCGCGTTCTGCCAGCATGTCTTCCACATGCGCCGCGACCCGCACCGTCGCCTCAGACGTTGCCAGCCCGCCTTGCTCCATCGGGGCCGTGAATTGCACAAGCTTGCCCGCGCCAATCCACGTTTCCCCATCCCATGACAGGTTCCCCGCGCCCGTGTGCAGTCGGATTTCCTCGCCCGGCCAATCGGCATAGGTCAGCAGCACGGGGTGGAAGTGGCCCTTGAGGTCGTCAATTAGCCCCGTTGATGCGCCGCGTGTTAGCCCCACGGGTTCACCTCCGTCCAGCCGTCGTTGTATTCGTCTTCGAACACCTCGCGGAAGTCCCACTGATAGCCAAAGGTGCCTGTTACGCCCTGCACCGAACGGGGAACGCCCAATGCCTCGAACACGATATTCTCGCGCTGCCCGATGCTGACCAGCCCCGTCAGGGTGAATGCTTCGGGCTTGTCTGTGCGGATCGTCGCCACGCCGGACGCATCCGACCGCGCAACCGTGAGGACATACGCGCTTTCCTTGGTGTCGCCATCGGTCACGCTGATCACCTCAGAGGGCCGCGCCAGGATACGCGAGGGAGGCAGGCCGGAGACGGTCAGGCTATGCCAAGGCCCATCCGTTGCGGGTTCGCCTTGCAGCGCATATGCCCCGTCGCCCCACAGCAGATCCACGCCGCCCGCCGTCCACAGCAGGTCTGTTCCGTCGTCGGTCCATTCCAGCACGTTGTTTCGCAGGTTCAGAGCTCCGCCCGCGAGATACCAGAGCGATGAAAGGCACTTGACGCGCACGAGGTTAGGCTTACCCGCCCACATCCGGTTGAGCATCCGAACGTAGCCCGCGCCCGCCTGATCCGTGCCAATGCCCGTAATATTCGCCGTCGCCACGCGCCGCGCCCGCTGCGCCGATGATGTGCGCGGTCTGCCCTCAATCAGCCCGACTGAGCGCGATTGCGGGTAGACCTCGGCCAACTCCCATCCGGTAAGCTGGAAGGGGGGCCATGCGATAACGTCTGTCATTATGGTGACCACCCCAATTTGCTGTTCTTGAAGGATCGCTGAGAAGCGTTAACCGACTGCCCGACAATGCCCGGAGCCGCGTTTTGCACCACGCCGCCGCTGATTTGCTCAACCTTGGCTTTCCAGTTGCCGTCATCATCGACGTACACGCGCACGTCCATTTGACCGCCGCCGCCCTGCATCGCCGCCGCCGTTGCTCTGGTCGATGTGACCATAGCGGGGCCGCGCACGAACTCAGGGCCGTTTTCGCCCGCAATGCCGACCTTGCCGGACGGGATTTTGCCGCCCTTGTCAAACATGCCAGCGAAGACGCCGCCAAGCAGACCGCCGAAGCCGCCGCCCGACTTACTGCCGCCGCCCGCAAACATACCCTCACCGAACAGTAGATATTCCAGAGCCGCCCGCTTGATGCTGTTTGTGAAGGCGTCCATTGCGTCAACGCCACCCATAGCCGCGTCAATCACGCTATCCTTAAACTCGCCTTGGATTTTCTCCATTGCGGCGATCTTGTCGCGTGCAAGGTCGTATTCCTCGGCCAGCTTTCCAACCGCGCCCGCCTCCTCGTCAATCTTCGCGGTCAGTTCTTCGGTGATATCAAGGCCGCGCTTTTTCGCCTCGTCTAGCAGCTTGTGCTTGACGGTCAGCGCCGCGACCTCGCCCTTGGATTTGCCCAGCATTTCGACTTGTCGGTGAAGGTTTTGCAGCGCCTCTTCCGAGATATTGAACAGCGGCTCTTGTTCGCGCCCGCCCTTGCGCCCCGAACCCGAACGCCCGCGTGGGCGGCGCACCTTCGGCTCTGGCAGCACGTTGCCATCACCGCCATACAGCGCAGAGTTTTCGCGGATCAGGGTTTCGCCAGCAACGCGCCCTTGGCCGTATTGCTCGTATTGGGCGGCAAGGTTGGATTTTTCCTGCGCCTGTGAGGCCGCGATAAGTCGCGCCGTTTCCAATGAAACCCCAAGGTTTTCGGCCAGCCGCGCCGCCTCGTCTGCACCGCTGGCGATATTGGCTGCAATGTCGATCTTGGCGAGGTTCAGCGCCTGAATTGTTGCCTCGAGAAGCTGGTCGTAAAACTCTTTGCCTTCGTCCGTCGCCTCTTCAAGGTTCTTGGTCGCACCGTTGATGTAATCAGCCAGCGTTGCCATTGCCTCGGCCTGCTCTTCCGGCCCTTTGGCTTGCCCGATGGCGGCGAACTGTGCCACGACCTCATTCGCCTCTATGGCAGTCAGACCCAACGCATCGCCAAGATCGCTGATATTCGACCGGACATCTTGCAAATCGGAAAGCCTCGAAGTCAGCTCACCCAATTCACGGTTTGCCGCAGCGAATTGCGAATCCGTCATGTTTGACGGTTGGTTCAGTTCGTCCATACGCGAAGAAATATCCGCGATAGTCTGGTCAAGTTCTCGCACCTCGTCAGGTGTGAACCCGAACACACCAGCAACGCCCAATTCATTCGCAACGCCACGCGCCGCAGTATCTAGTGCGGCGCTTGCCCGGATTTGTGCGATCTTGCGATTGATCGCGTAAATCGTTTCGGCTTGAGCGGCCATGTCGCCGAACTCTTTTGCCATGTTGACGCCAGCCAGTGAATCCGCAGCGCGTACAGCCTCAATACTTTCACGCAGCGCTTTCAGCTTGTCGGTCAGGTTCCCCGAACTCTCGGCTGCATCATCTTGAGCGCCGACCATGTTCCAGATTACGCCAGCCAGCGGCGCACCAACGGCCAGCACTGCACCCATGATAGCGCCCCACGGGCCAAGAATGCCCAGAAGCTGCGAACCTTGCTGCGTGAAAGCTGTAAGCGCCGATGTGCCGCCTTGAACCTGCACCGCGAAGTCGCCCACCTGATAGCCGCCCTGCTGGAAGATATGCCGGTTGCGCGTCATGAAGCCGGTTTGTGCCGCAACGCTGCTATTCATCGCAACGACATTGCTTGTCAGTCGCTTCGCACGCTCGGCGGTCTGCTCATATTCGCGCTGAACAAGGTCCATGCCCTTGGCGTGCTGTGCCGCATCAATCGTGCCAGCTTCAAGCGCCGCGTTGAACCGCAATTGCTGCTTTTCCAGCTTTGCTTCTGCCGCCGCAAGGGGCGTGAACTTGCGCTCAAGTCGATCAATTGCCGCGCCCGCAGATTTGGCTTTCTTCTCGAATTCCTGTTGTTTGAGCTCCAGGAGGATGGCAATTTTTTCGGTTGGTTCAGCCATGCTTTGCCTTCAATTCCTCGAACTGCTCCCAAGTGGGCGGGGCAGTTGTTTCGCCTGCGTGTGCTTCGTTCCAACCCTCGACAAAGAGGGACCAATCAGCGGGCGTCATGAGCCGCCAATCGGACATGCTTAGACCGGCGCTGATGGCGCTTTTGATTTTGTCCGGCGCTTCGTATTTGTCGGGGCGCTCGGTGCGGACGATCCAACTAAATCGTCGGCTTTTTTTTTATCCTCTGGCGGCAGGAACGCGGCCAAAAGCAAGTCCTGCGCCATTGCGCGGATCTTGTGGTTTTCGCTTGGGGGCATGTCGTCAACCAGCTTGTCAGCGGTCTTATCGTTCAGCCCGCCGCCCACCAGCCCCAAGGCGACTAGATCTCGGCAGTGACGTGCCTGCGGTTCGCCCTTGCCTAGCAACTGGTCAAGCATGGCGAAGATGCCTAGCCCGTGCTGCCGCTCGAAGCGTTCAATCTCACCATTGCGAAGGATCAGCGGGCGGCTTTCACCGCCCAACTGTTCCAGCGTACCGCCCAAAGGGGCGTCTGCTGTGATCGGCATTATGCAGCGTCTGTGAAGGTTGGTGCGCCGCTGGATGCCAGAGCGAAGCTGTAGGTCACAGCGCCTTCTTGCTCCCCGCCGAATTCCACGTTGTCAACGTGGAAAGCGCCTTCGAACGTGCCAAAGTCTGGGATGATGACCTGGAAGTTGCCAATTGCATCAGCAGTGTCCGCCGCGTCCGTACCGAAGGCGATTGCCTTGAAGCGGGCAAGCGACGTGCCGCCCTCGAAGATGCCATTGCCCGATGTTGCCAGGGAACGCATCCCAGTCATGACTTCCTGCCACAGTTGCCCGCCGGGGGCCGTGCAATCCATCGTGGTCACATCGAAATTGTTGTTGTTCACGGTCAACGTCTTCGACTGGATGCCGCAGAGAGTGGTGAACGCTTCGGTTTCTGCGCCGTCGCCAATCTTGATCAGCAGAAGTCGGCCTTTTTGCTTTGCCATTGTTTAGGCTCCTTGTGGAAAATGGACGCCTCGCGGCGTTAAGTCCTGCCTTGCCCAAGGGCGGGATATGGGCTTACCCTTGCGAGAATTGCACAAAGGAAATTCTATGAAACTGGTGCTTATCTTCGCTGCATTATTCGCAGGCCCTGCGCTCTCCGAAGGCATATGCGAAACCGCCATGCGCTACCGTATTGAAGCAAGCGAACAGTCCGCGGAGCGAAGCGCTTGGAGGAACCAAATCAGATCCGAATTAGAGGAGGCGCTATCTCTTTCGATTGGAACGCCTGCCGAGGCCCATATACGGGCGGCTCGTATCGCCCAGAACCAAGCCATGATCTACGACCTTAAAGGCTCCCGAAAGATGCAGGGGCTTGGGTTTGAAATGCTGTCTGATTGCGGTCTGACCGCTGATTAACCGTCCAGCAGCGCGGTAAACGCGACGATTGCCGTATAGCTTTGCCCGTCGTTGTCCTGATCCACCGTCTGCGTCTGCCAATGGACCTGCACCGTGTCGTATCCCGTGACCGCCAAAGCAGCCTCATTCAGAGCCGCCACGATAGCCTCTGCGCATCTGGTGGCCTCTACCCGCCCAGACGTTAGCGGGCGGCTGAGCGCCTCAATCCCAAAGGTCAGGTTGGCAGCGCTCTTGCCGTCCGTCCGCAGGGGGCGCGGTTCAATCCCGCCAATACGGATATATGGTCGCGTGGCGCTTTGCGGGGGTTGGTCGTAAACCCGCGTGCTGACTAGCGCAGAAACGCCAGCGTCAGCCTTAAGCACCGTGACAAGCGCCGCTTGCAGCGCCAGAGCGTAACCGTCAGCCATTGAACAGAACCGCCAGAGACACCAAAATCGCAACCGATAGAATTGCGCAGAAAAGCTTACGGCGACGGGTTTCGGCCTCTATGCGGCGTAACTTCAACGCAAAATCGTCAAGCTGATAAGACATATTGCCAAGCATCACTTCACCACCTTAATTGCATCTTTGATGGCCTTGCGATTCCGCGCCGCCCGTTTCTTCTTCGTCGCGCTCAGCGCAGGGTTAACAAACGGACGCGGCCCGCGTTTGCCCTCGATAACCTTTGCTTTCGGCCCGAAGTCGATAAGCTGTGAACCATCGTCTACGGCGACATTGCGGATAAGCGCCCTATTCGTGCCGGATCGCTGGGGAATAAGAACCTTTGCCATATCCACCACCGATTCCGCGTTTTCGCGGTTGGCACGGGCGAACTGTTCCTCAATCTCGGGCGTGATCCGCTTGAGCATGGATCGTGTCGCCTCGAAGCCTGATTTCTTCACTGTCCGCCGCCTGTCTCGACCAATAGATCTAGCATCGCGCCCTGATCGTCCGCGTTCGCGATACCTCTGATATTCCATGTCTCGCCACGGGCAACCGCCTGGTCAGCTTCGGTTAGCCCGCGCGCCTGGACACTTGAGCGGATGCGAATTGTGGCCGTCCGGACGTTCTCGACCGATCCCGCGGCAACACGCTCCTTACCAGAGGTTTCGCGTACGTTTCCCCAGACCGTGAACAGCGGCTCAAACGCGCCGGTCACATTGCCATACGCATCAGGGGTTTCTGCCTGCCGATTGAACGCGACCAGATGCCGAAGCTTGCCAGCCCTCACAGCATCACCCTGTAGCGCGCCAGAAGCGCACTCACAGCCATCGGCAATTCGATGGCCGACATTCCCATGACCACCGTTTCGCGGTTGTCGTACCAGTGCCCGACCAGCATCTTGATCGCGACCTTAAGGCCCTCATCCACATCATCAGCAGCACCGAACCCTGCCGTGATCGTGATCTTGACCGGGTAGCGTGCATCGTTCAGCTCCGGCGCCTGAAATCCGTCGACCCACTCCAATACCGTTCGGGCCGACGGTGCATCTGTGATGACCAGTTGGCTCTCGGACACGGTCGTTACCGTGCCAGATATGTCGATATAGCTGACAGCGACATCCGTAACCGGCTCGATCGGCAAGGCGAGACGGTTTGGCCAGGCATCCAACTCCAGCAACCATTCCTGCTCAATAATGGCCCGCCCGAGGATTCCGGACGGGCCATCAAGATAGCCAACGGCAGCGGCGATGAGAGACTCAATCAAGGAATTCTCCTCATCGTGATTGACACGACAGTACTCCTTTGCCTCTTCCAGTGAGACGGGCAGTTCAGCAGGATCAACTGTGCGTGTCAGCCGCATTGGTTAACCCTTCTTTCCAGTCGCGTCGGCCTTGGCCTTGGCATCCGCTTCGGCTTTTGCCTTGGCATCAGCCTCTTCCTTAGCATCTGCATCGGCCTTCGCGTTGGCGTCAGCCGCCGCCTTTTCCTTGTCCTCAGCCTCGGCTTTCGCTTTCGCGTCGGCATTTTCCTTCGCTTTGGCATCAGCGTTGGCGGCTTCCGCAACCGGATCAACTGCAGCCCCTGATGCGATCAGCTTTTCGGCCAACGCATCATTGAAACCTGCGGTCTCACCAGCCTGATACATCTGATACGCCTTGATCAGGCGCACGATCTTCATTGTGGCAGGCGGTCAAAACCGCCGAGGACCAACACCGAGGACAGCTCGGCAGTGTCAGTGCCGGATGCGCTCAGGTTGGGTGTGAAGTTCGCCCGCACATAGCGGCCAGCGCCAGCAAGCGGAAGATCAACTTCCAAAGTGCCGGAAACCGTCCCGCCGCCTGAGGGGCCCGTCGCGACGACGGTGCTCACACCGGTTTTCAGGGTGGTCGCATCACCGAGGTCATCCGCGTTCCCGCTCTCGACGGTATAGCCGATCGAGAGGGTTTCACCGGCAGCCAGGGTGGCGGTATAGGGGATCGCCAGGACGCCGGAAAGCGGGTGGCCGCTCTCCATCAAATCGATGATCACACCGGTGACCGCAGTAGCATCCCCGGTGCCGCCGGCCGTGGCCGCTGCGTTGGCCGAGGCACCCATCACGGCGATCAGCGCCCCGATGTTTCGCAATTGAGTGGTCATTTCACTTTCTCCTTGGGCAACGCCCATTTGGGCTTCGGCCAGGATTGCCCAGCCGAAGCGCGTTTGGTTCAGTCTTCAGTCAGATGAGAGTTGGCCTTATGTGCCCCAGGTGACGCCGGTCAGGATGGACAGCGCCGCCAGATGGCGCAGGCCGATGTCATGCTGCATGATCATGCGCATCAGCGTTTCATCACGGCTAAACGCTGCCTGCATTGTGCCACTCGCATCTTTGTAAGCGGCTTCGGTCGACATCGCGATCTCAATGCCCATGTGCTCGCCGACCATAACGTGACCAGGGTGCACCAGCATGATCTCGGACGCGATGCCACCGTCGCCTAGGTTGTCGGGGATTTCGGTCGTGATGTGGACAGGCTTCTTGCGAAGCATGTTGTCGCCCATCTCTGGGTAGACCTTGTTGCCATTGCCGTCACGAAGGTTCGTCAGAAACATCGCCGTCCGGGGCGACATCGCCCAATGCGCGCCGGTATAGACAATATTGTTGTTACCGAGGGCCAATTCCATCGCACCAAGATCGTTGTCGACCTTCTGCACGTCCGGGGAAGCCGTCATTGTCAGAATATGGGTGGCCTCAAACGGCGTACCGATGTGCTGGTAACGGAAACCCTTGGGCTTGTACTCGGTACCGGCACCGCGCAGGAAGTGACGATCTTGAATTTGCGCAGCATCTTCGACGGCATCATCGCGGATCATACGATCCACAGCCGTCGAGCTGGAGCGCAGCAGGTCATTCGAAACCGGAATGATGCCGCTGAGCTTCTTCGCAGACAGCTTGACCTGCCCGTATTCGTAGCCAGTTGCCGGCGCATCTTCCTGCTCGCCGCCATAACCGAAGTTGGCACCGCTGACGCGGCGGTTTGTGGTCATGTTACCGTTGGGCATCGGCACGATGCGCGGGCCCATGGCAGTCACAACGCTGACAGGGCGCAGCAGCTCGATCACTTCGGTCGAAACGTCTTCAGGCACAAGAAAACCGCCTGCGGTACCGGTGCTCATGTTCTGATTGGCAAAGAGGCCGCTGTCGCCATTAGCTTCAGCCATCTGTTGCGCCACGTAGTGGTTGCCACCCGCAGCTGCGATCGTGCGGACCATGCGGCCAAAGGTTAGGCCCTTTTCAGCGGGTTTCGCAGGCGTGGTGTCAGCAGTCGGCGCGGTGCTGCCGGGAAGAGGCTCAGGCATACGTGCAGCGGCAGCGCGGCGGCGCTCAAGATCTTCGAGGCGTGTCAGTTCAGCCGCCGCTTTGTCATCCTGCGCTTTCAGCGCATCAAAAGCGGTTACCTGCTCGGCAGTCATATCGTCACCATCGGGCACAGATGCGAGCAGCGCATCCATTTGGTCGATGATACCCGCGCGGCGGGTTCTCAGCTCAAGGATTTTATCCATGATCAGCTCCTTATTGCGGCACGCCGCGTTTCGATGTCGGTGGAAGCGCGCGCACGGCTTCCCACCACTGGTTGCCGGGTGCGCCCGGATTTCTCTGACAACAGCGCCTCAAGGGTGCCGACACGGTCAGCCATGCCCGCCGCCACAGCACGGGCAGCGGAGAGCATCGCCCCTTGGCCGAAGTCGGCGCGGACACGGGCTTCGGTCACTTTGCGACCGGCAGCGACGTCGGCGATGAAGACTTCTTCGATCGCATCAATGTCACGCTGGATAGCAGCCTTGCCATCGTCGGTGCTGGGATCCGGCCGTTTCATAGGTGCGCCGGTGCTGACGACTTCATAGGACCGGCGACCATTGGTATCTGGGGCCTCTTGCCGGGACATTGAGGCGACAACGCCGATCGAGCCCACGGCAGCGGATCGATCCATAACGATCTCGCTGGCCTGTGATGCCAGCCAGTATGCAGCCGACGCGCCGTTGCCGGTGATGTATGCGGTGATCGGCTTGGTAGACGCCCGAAGGGTCTCAGCGGCCTCACCTAAGCCGGACACGACACCGCCAGGGCTATCGAACAGCATCACGATGCGCTCGACGTCAGCTGATGCCAGGGCAACCCGATGATCACGCATCACAGCATCCAGTGACGTGCCGTCGGTCGATGCGTTGACCATATTGGCACGCGGGAAGATAGCGCCGATCACAGGTATAACCGCGCAGCCGTCACGGATGGTCGACATCCGCGCACCTTCCAACCGCGTACCGACAGCAGCGATTGCCATCTTGGACGCGTCGACGTTCTCGATATGGCCGTCCCGCGCAATGCGCTCAAGAATATCGTCATCCAGCGCGCGCGCCGCGATGGCCTCGATCGCAGATAGATAGTCGGGAAGGATCGCCCAAGGCTGCGATCGGACAGCTGCAATCAATGCAGTCAGATCTTTGCTCACTCGTTTTCTCCATTTGCAGGGGGGCTTTCGGCAGACCTGCCAGCCACTTGAAAGTTGGACGGCATCCAGTAGTCGGTGCCTGCTGCGCCTGCGATATCGGGCTTGTTCTCGTAGCTGCGCAGCTCGTTGCCGTTGACCATGCCCATCTGACGCTGGAGCCAGAACGCTTCCATGCGGCTCTTCAGGTCACCCTTCACAAGCGCGTCGGTGACGTGCTCGAAGTAGAAGCCCTCACGCGCAAAGGCCTTGGTTGCCGCCTGTGCCAGCCGCGCATAGTGCGGGCCAAGGTGATAAATCACGAACTCAAGCGATTGCTGTTCGATGTTGCCGAAGGTCGCCTTTGACAGATCGAAGATCAGGTGCGGCGGCACGCCCCAGATCCGCGCAAGGTCCACCACCTGAAACTGTCGTGTTTCCAGGAACTGGCTCTGGCGCATGTCATGGGTCAGGAAGTTCGCCTTGAGATCCTGATCGAGGACGGCGATCATCTCACCGTCCTGCCCTGCGTAGAGCTTCGACCAATCTTCCTTGATCCGCCGCTTGTCCTCAGTGCCCACCTTCTGCTCAGTCGACAGCACAGTCGACGGCCTGCCGCCCTTATTCCAGAACTTTGCCGTGTGGTCGGATGTGGCAATCGCCCCACCAAGCGCGTCGCGCGCATACTGAATCGGGTTAAGACCGTTCAACCCGTTCCGAGAAAACCCCGGCACATGGAAGATATCCCGCGCTGGAAAGCGTTCATGTGAACCATCGGGCAAAGTCGCATCATAGAACAGGATCGTGCCTTCCTGTCGGTCAAAGTATTCAGCGACCAGTACCGTACCCGGCTTGAGCCGCGTTAGAACTTTTGCCCGCCCGTCCGCACCCCGGCTGACATAGGCGTAGAAGTCACCAGCCAGAAGGATATCGGCCATCAGCAGTTCGAGAAATGCAAACGGTGTCTGATGACTGTTCGGCGAAACCTTGAAGAGCTTGCCTTCGATCTCCTCCAAGGCGGTAAACCGGCCACCTTGCCGGCGTTCGTAGTAGTGCAGCGGCGTCATCGCAAAGACGCCCGTCAGGATCCGCAACGCCTGCAGCGTAGCTGGAATGGACAGAGCGCTCTTTTCGTCAACACGGACGCCGGTTTTTGAGCGACCTGTAGTGACAATGCCGTTCCACTGGCGTTCGCTCTGGACATCTGCACCCGCCGCCTGAAGCGGAGGCTCGGCGCGCACGGATTGCGTCGCCTGCCCGCGGGCTGGCTTCCAGAAGTCCATAATTCCCATGATCAGATCCCTGTGTATTCAAATGCCTGCGCACCGGCGGCGACCGGGTTGCGCGACATCATCATGAAGGCATCGAACGTCGCCATGAGCGGGTCGATCTTTGCCTTGCCGGCTGTTTCTTTCGTGATCAGGACAGCGTTGCCCCGTTGTTCAGTTTTGGCGTTGCCAAGAACCCAAGCCATCATTGGCGAACCGCAGTGGCGGAACGTCCCGTTCTTGAGCTTACGTTCCATGCCGTTGATCGCAGGTGTCAGTCTGTACCCCTGCCCCACGGCCACCATCATCTTGTGCTCGACGCCACGTGACGCCATTTCATCCACCAGCGCGCTAACACCCATCGGATCGAGGCCGACCGCGCCTTCTTCTGGCAACAATCCGGATTCGAGCAGCTGCTCGACAATATCCGCGACCTCGACAATGTCCCTGGTCGGCTCATCATCTCCAACCGTGATCAGATCCCCAGCTGCTGCAAAATCCTGCAGCGTCGGCGCTATTTCCTTGCGCTTGAAGACTTCCGGATGCGCCCAGGCTTTCGCCCAATGCAGCCAGTCTTTGGTTTCCCGGTCCCGACCGATAACGGCCAGCCCCATCAGATCGTCCAGACCGCCGCCATCAATCCCGACCACTGCGACCTCGCACCGCGCAATCAGCGATTTGAGGTCGAGGCCCTTCAGCACAGCGCCTTCCCAGTAGTTCGCGCCAACCCAACTGTTCGACTTTAGACCAAGGCCAATCTGCACATTGAAATGCTGGGAAGCCAGAAGCGCCAGCTCAGCAGGTCCATCGCGCAGCGCGGTTGTCAGTTGATCCGCCAGAAACGCTTTATCAACGGATCTGTTCAGGTTCGGGTTGACCAGCCCCCAGGTTGCTGCGTCCTTCCATCCGCCCGACTTTTGCATCTTGGCCGGAAGCTCATAGAGAACCGCCAGCAACGGCAGCACCAGTTCACCATCCCGCACCGCGCGGGCCCGATCGAGTTCTTTCTTGAACACGCCCGCCGGCGGCGCTTTCGACTGCGTCGTGATCTGCAGCAAGAACCCGTCAGGCCGCGCCGCCAGCGCGCCGCGCACCTCGATAAATACCGCATCGGCCTTCGACTTGGTGGCAAACTCGTGCGTCTCATCGATCAGCGTGAAAGTGGACTTGCCCCCTGTGATCGCATCCGTATCAGCCGCTTTGATCACGATCTCGGCCAGCGAGATGCGATGCGTGATTTTCTTCAGGTGATCCTGAAGATGAAACGTGCGGGTTAGATCCGGGTCCAGACGGATGATGCCCTTGGCCTGCTTGAACGCGATTGCCGCAATCGTCTTGGTCGGGGCGATCAGCAGCAGCTCGGCTTCGGGCCGCTCGTTCATAATAACTGCCGTAACGATGATCGCAGCCGCGATGCTCGACTTGCCGTTCTTCTTCGGCACCATCATGAAGAATTCGCGGATCATGCGCCGCTTGGTGACCGGATCATAGGATCCGAAGATTGCCCGCACGAATGAGAATACCCAATCATCACAGGCTTCGCCGTAAGTCGGCGTGCCGATTATGTCCGGCACCCGAAGCCGCTTGAAAATCCGCAGTGCTTTTTCTGCGACGTTGTCGAACAGCGGCAAATCGGGGATCAGCGAGCGCCCCTGAACGATCCTTTCTTCCCAGTCCGAGACCGCCGTCGACCAGTCTGCTTGTTCTTCAGGGAGAGCATCCAGCATCAGTGTGTCTGGCCTCCGGTGAACTGAAGATCGTCACCCCAGTTTTCACTTTCCGAAGCCTCTTTCGCCTCTATCGCTGCACGTTCCTTCTTGCCCATCTTTTCCTTTGGATCGTTATCGCTCTGCGCACGCTCAAGACTGCGGGCAGCATACATGCGATCGTTTTTATCCATCATCTGGTCCAGTAGCTTCAGCGCCGTCATGTTCCCTGCGTTCGCCTGCTCAAGGGCGATCTCGAATTGACGCGCAACCAGCCTGTCGCGCATCACGTCCCGAATTTTCAGATCGGCTCTAAAATACCGCTTCAGGGTGGCCAGCGAGATATCTAAAGCGTTGGCAATCCGTTGGTTGCCCCAACCCAAAGCCAGTAACATCTTGACTTTATTGCGATCTTTTTCGCTTGCCTCATATCGTGGTCGCCCGCGCTGACCGAGACCGGGCTGGATGGGGTTCCCAAAGAGGTCAAAATGTTCATCCACCGAAAAAAATTCTCCGCGTGAGGGAATGTGCCGGTCTAGGTCTGGATCAGGGCTTAGGGATTTGACCCCCCATACCCCTGCGCCAACCGACTATCGTTCAGCGCGCTCCGCCCGCTGCTTTTCGCTATTGTGGCACGGCGCGCAGAGGCACTGAAGGTTCTGGTCATCCCAGAACAGTACCGGGTCACCGCCATGTCTGATTGTGTGGTCCGCAACAAGTTGCGATGTATCTGACCGAACATCACCGCACATCTTGCAGGTGAAGCAGTCACGCAAGAGGACTGACCAACGCAGCCGCTGCCAGCGCGCCGTCTTGTACCAGCTGCGCCAAGCAAGGCGCTGGTCACGTTCCCTGCTCTGATCGTTCCGCGTCTGAGGTGCGAGGTATCCCAGCTTTGGTGACACCCGGTGCAGGCCATCAGGTAACTGACGAAGCTTGCCCATCCGTGACCCCTAAACGCAAAGCGCCCGGAGCGGGTTTACCGTCCGGGCGCAGAAGTGTTGTTGGCATGATGTCTAGGGGGGCTAGACCTGAGGCGCAATACCTTTCTTCCAAGGCGTCATGGGTGGCATGCAGTCATCCACTGACCACCTGGATAGATTAGTGTGTATTTCAAATGTGATACGCAGTTCACTTAATGCAGACCACCACTGTAAATAATTGCGCCGAGCCGCTGCTACCTGCCCCGCATCAGGCCGATACACGATAGGACAGACCTGCACATCATGACGACGAGGTCTCAAGCCAGAGGAATCAATCTCGATGCCGAGGCTCATGGTCTTTGCCCTTCGACCATACGGATTGACGTGCCAGTCTTTCGGTTCACAGCGCGGCTGCACCCCAACGAACGCGTCTGGCATCGCCCTCGCCCGCGCCAGTTCAGCAATCTGCACGGCCATACGCCGACCACCACAGCCCTCTGGTAACACAGCCACAGCGGCTGCAACCAAGTCAGCATCAGGATCCGGTAGCGACCGGCCACCGCCATCGATACGACAGCCGAGCGCGCCGCGCTGCGCCATCAGGTAAGCATTCCCGATCGAACCATAGCCCATTGCCAACGTGCCTGCGTCTTCGAAGTCGATCGAGGCGCACTCATCCGAAAAGGCCCATTCCAGCAACGACTGGATGCTGATCTGCCGCCGCACCCTTCCGTTTGCATCCCCGACCGCCTGAGCTGCCACTGTCTTGCCAATACGGCGACCCGACTGGACGAACCTTTGCGCCATCATGCAGCATCCCCCGACACGTCAGACTGATTGCCGACCAACCCTTCGACATAGGCGACTTTGCCCTGGTACCACTGAAGCCACTGGGCCTCATCATCGGGCATGGTGTGGCCCCGCGCGATCCGATCCTTGGCAAGCTCGACCCGACGCCGCCATTCTTTTGCCTTGTCAGCGACGACTTTCTTATCCATCGGCTTGACCGGCGGTCGCTTGTGCATCGTCCAGAACCAGTATTCAGCCACCAGCCGATCCCCCAGCACAGCCGCACCACCCGCCGCTGACGAGAACCAGCGCAGCAATGCGGGCAACTCATCCAGTGGCCGGCGCTGAAAGCTTTCAGCCAGCCCCAGCACTGTCGCAGGCGTTGGCCAGAAGCAACGGGCCGCACCCTCGCCTTTGGTGCGGAGCGACACGCGCAAAGCGTCCAGCCCGTCGTCCTTCAGATAAGCCAGATCGTCAGCCAGCCGATCCAGACGCGTCTTTGCATCCTCTGCCGTCACACCCTTGGCAAACCTGAACCCGTCAGCCTTCAACGGATCGATCAGCAACCTGCGCACACGGTCCCGTTTGGTCTCTGTCGCCTCTTCCATGCCGTTCCCCTTTTCTCAGCCTAACCACGTATCAGCAGACACAACGCCCGATCTGTCGCGACTGTGTCTGTTTCTCTGTTATGTCTCTGTCTATGTCCCTGTCGTGTAGGACACTTGAGGACAGAGTGACGAACTCTTTGAAATTATTGAGCAATCCGCAAAGACTGTCCTCGAACTGTCCTGCAATTGTCCGCAAAGTGTCCACCGGACAGTTCAAACCGCCCATCACATCGATCCCCGACGCGGCGCGCGGTTAAGGTCCATCCGGTGATCCGCCCACGCCATCATCGCCTGCTCAACCCAGCTGGTGTTGCGATAGCCGACACCTTGTTTGATCAACCATTCATCCATCCATTTGACCGCAGCATCGTTCTTGCTCATCTCGGTCTGCAAACCTGCAACCGTCGCCCGCAGGCGCTGGACACGCTTGACCGTGTTTGCCGCTTCCATCTTGGCGCGATTGTCTTCCTTCCGCGACACGGCCTCGATCAACATGTCCAGCACAACTGGATGCATCAGCCGAACCTCATCACCGCAGCGGCACGGTCGCCACTTGTGAAGCGGCCCGTATTCAAGCTGGCATAGAGTCTTGAACTCGGATTCCGAGATCATCAGGAGCTTTGCCAACACTTCCATGTCGTTCGGGATGGTACCCACCGGCGACTGATCGCAGGCGATGTTGATCAGGTCGAAGTAGAGCGCGCGGCACTCAGCCCGCCCCTTCAGTCGCATGTCAGAGTTCAGCCAGCGCCGACGTTCCCAGACCATGAAGAAGTGGCTGTTGAGGCGGTCATCGCGCGTCAGCGGATATTCTTCGATCTCGGACATGTCGACCAGCGCAAGACGCCCGGTGTGAGCAATCAAGGACACGGTCAGGCCCCCGCCCGCTGGCGCAGAATACGAAGCAGCCGCGACTGGTGTCCGATATCGCCGACCTTTGTATTCAGCGCCCGGAACCGCGAAACGACATCGCCAACTTCGACGCCCATCTCATCGGCCACGAGCGCCGCAGCCTTGCCAGTGGTCAAACCCGTCAGGATCTCGAAGTCCTTTTCGGCTGACCAGCCACCGGAATACCCCAGGCCATCCAGATGCACGACAACGGCGCGATCATCAGCGCTTAGCTTGGGCAGTTCCTGTGCTGGCTCTGGTTTGGGCGCAGGTTTCGGGATTGCCTTAGCTTCTAGCTTCACGGGCGCTGGCTCTGCGGCCACCGGGCGCGGCTTTTTGGCCCGCTCTGCCTTGATGGCCTTGATCTTCATGCCCACGGAGATCTTGCTGCGATTGACCAGATCGACAATCTCATCCCGGCTTTTCCCGGCATCAATTGCCTCAGCGATGCATTCCATCTCTTCATCGCTGAACGGCCCTACTTTGTAGACACGCGGGCCCGCCTGCATCGCCTTCGCACCACCGCGGGGCTTTTTGATCGGCTGGGGAGTCTTGTGGCGCGCAAAGGGTGGCGCTGCAGGCACATCCTCTTCGGCAACATTAGGGGTTTCGGGCAGAGTGTCGGAATCAATCGCCGCTGCTTGGTCGCTCTTGGGCGTTTGCTGCGCCAGTGACTGCACAACCGGCAATACAAAGCTGACCGAGACCCGAGCGCCGGCGTCGAACGTGACATCTGCCTCTAGGCCAATGCGCTCCAGATCATCGGTCGCAGTCCGCAGGAAAATCAGGACATCATCCACCTGCTTCACCGCGCTTTCGAACTTGGCGAGATCGGCTTTGATGACTTCGAGAGAGGCACCGCCCTGCTCTCGCATCCCCTGAAGCTGTTCCAGAACGTTCATAGCACTTGCTCCTCTTGCAGTTTATGTGCATCGACCGCCTCGCGCACCCGCGCATATGCAGCCTCGAAATGCTTTGGTGATTTCTCGATGCCGATCGCGCGCCGGTCAGCCTGGACGGCAGCGACCAGCGTGGTGCCCGACCCCATGAAAGGATCGAGAACCAGCTGACCCGGAAGCGATGAATTTTCGATATAGAGACGCATCAGCTCGACTGGCTTCTGCGTGTTATGGACCGCGTCAGCGGGACGATGGCCGCGCCAGACGCGCTTGCTGCCACCGTTGTTGATATCGACCGCTCGGCCCTTCCAGAGGTACAGCGTGAATTCACTGTCCTTCATGTAATAGCGCGTGCGGTTCGGCACGATCTTGTCCCAGACCAGCAGACCGTGGAACTTGAAACCGGCACCGATGAAACCGCCGTGCGCGGCGAAAAGGTTGCTGTCGTCAGACATGACATAGCAATCGGCATCCGGTTTCAGCGCGCGAAAGATCGGGCCGCCAATCTCTTGCCAGCCGACCACATCCATCAGCAGACCGGAATTATCATAGACGGTGCTGGAGAACTTGCCGCCCAATGCACCGGGACGCGATCCGCCCGACGACAGCGCATAAGGCGGATCAGTCACACATAGATCCGCCTGCGAGTTCAATAACGGCAGGATGTCCCGAGCATCGCCTTGGATCAGGCGGCAACCGCCTATGGTGATATCGCGCTCGATCGACATCAGCTTATTGTCCGATCTGTAAGGACACTCACCCGCGTGTTCACGCGCAGCGCGCTCGTCACTTCCCGCCATATGACGGCGTCAGCGCGCCAATTCGTGAAGGGAACCACCAGAAGTTCGGCAGCTTCATCCAGCATCGTGCGCCAGAAAGCTTCTTTTTGCCGTAAGTCATCGAAAGCAGACGGAAAGATGCGATCGAAGCACGAACAACAGACAGCCGGACATTTCAGATCGCCTAGCCTGTGCATAACCTCATGCGCAGATACGTATCCATTTTCGCAAAGCACGGCAATGAATCCGTGCATCCTGTGATAACTTACCTCTTCAACAGTTTGATTTATTTTGAAAATGCCTGCTTTGCCATAACGCTCTTCGACGAGACCGTAGTCAGGTTTCACCGGTAGCGCCCTAACGCCCAAAGCGCGTATCATGGGCATGCTGGTATAGGCCATGATCAGACACCACCCCTAGCAGCAAGATATCTGTCAAGAACGAAATGTTGCGGCGAAAAGGCGCGAAGGCCTTGCGCTACAATACCGTTTCTGTGGTAAAACGAGAAACCGGATCGAAGGGATTCAAGCTTCGATCCGGCTAGTGGAGCCGCAGCACTTAAAACTGCGGTGATCCCGGCCCGGAGGTTCTTCAACAACCTGCGGACCACATTGCCAAAAGGAGGTCCCATATGGCAATTCAAGTACACCCCATGACCGGGGTGAAACTCAATGACATCGTGATAAAGCGGAAGCGTCTCACGTTTGATGATGCCGTTACAGCACATATCCTGCGTCATCAAGGCGAGACGTTTACCGATGTCGTGCAGCGTCTTGGCACCAACGCCAACCGCGTCGGAGAGGTGTTTCAGGGCAAAGAACACCCTGAATCCGCTATGTTTGCGCTCGGCCTGCTGACCAAGAAGAAGACGTAAGAACAAAGCGACGGCACGACCTCCCCGTGCCGTCGCACCTTGATCTACCAGCAAAGCAGGCGCGGCGAAGATTCGGACAACCCTGCCGCGCCCTATGACTAGGAGGCACGTTGTGGGGTGGCCACTGCCAAACCGCCCCAAAACACACGCCCGGCCAATCGCATATGATGCCACCGCGCTCACAGCGCGGCACCCGTCAGGTCCGCCACCACACGCCGATTACTCGAACCGTCCAGCAGTGCATCCGCGCTTAGCGCATATTCATTGCCGCCCGCCCCTCGGAAGTGCGTCTTGGTCACGCGCAACCGGCCGCCCCAGTTCTTCAATTTGATAACAGCGCGCACCGATCCCATGGGGACATCTAGCGCCGCAGAAACCTCTGGCATGGTGCAATCCCAGCCACGTGGCTGGCAGTATTGCCAAATCCGAAACGCGATAGCGTGGCCACGCGGTGTCATGGACGCTTGCCCTCCGTTGAATCAGCATCGACAGCCCGCAATAGATCGGCGAGCGATGCCATTGCTTCGGGCCCCTCTTTCTGGATCGGCCCAGCATCACCGTGGATGAGCAGCGAAAAAATCGCGGGCGTTAGATCAGCGGCTTCACGCAAGGCTTGCTGTGCCTGCTGGCTTAACTCGACCGGCAAGCCACGCTCGGCCAGCCGACCGAAGAGCAGCCGCGTGATCGGCCAGCGCCCAACAGCATCTTCCAGCGCGCCGAAATGTTCAGGCCCGATCGCGGCATCACCATGGCATTGCTTCGAGAGCGTCCCCTTGGAGCATTTCAGAAATGCAGCGGCCGCATCAAACCCGCCGAAGTCATCGACCAGCTGACGATAGAGCGACCGGATGGCCGCGCCTTCATAGACGTTACGCATGGGAAACCCTGTTTTCTTGGATTACGGTCGACCCTGAGCAATCTTCGAACTGTGAAGAGTTCAAATGTTCAGAGTGGAGAAAGGAATAAGAGGGCGTGGCGATCATGCTGCGTCCTCTTTTGCGACCGGGGCTGGATGAGCAGCGATGTAGCTGCGAACTTTGTCCGTGGTGCGGTGCGTTGCGGTACCGCCCGCTTCCCATTTCGACCAAGTCGATCCGTTTCCCGCGTCGGCACGCTGGATGATCGTGGTGGGGAGAACACCTATCGCAACCGCATAGGCCCGAACTTCTGCCATGAATTTTTCCATAGGACCCGATGTAGGTATTTAGTTCTACTCATGTCAAGAACTTTGTACCTATGGAGAGGGATTCCCATTAGCGGCATAAATAAGGAATGACTGATCTCGGCATCACTGACCCATTCCTGATACGTTTGCGGCGCCGGATCGACGAAGATCCGGAGCTCACCGAGGCTGGGCTGGCTAAAAAAGCCGGCCTTTCGGACAGCGCGATCCGTCAGTATTTCTCAAAACCTAATCGGACGCCCAGGGTGGAAAATGCCCGCAAGATATGCGCAGCCCTCGGCACGACGCTCGAAGAATTTATGTCCGAGGCTCAAACCCCAGAAGAGAAAGAGATCGTGCGCCTAACACTTGCGCTGCCCGATCACCTGCGCCGCCAGCTTCTAAGCTACGCAAAAGGGCTTGTTGATGCGTCGGGCATTTCGCCTCAATCAGATCAGCCAGAAGATCAATGATGGTTTCATCCTGCATAACTACCCCTCCACTGCGAGAACATTACAGGAACACCGGACCAAATCAATCGAACAACCTTTAGTAGTTCTGCTTTTTTACTAAAAAATTCTTTTAAGGAAATTAATTATGAAAAACAAAGCAATAGCATCCTCACTACTTCTGATAGCAGCCTGCGGCGGTGTCAACGAAGCCATCACCAAGTATGGCAGCACCAAACCGGTCACCTACGAAATCGGGGAAGAAAAATGGCGGATTTTCGACCAACCCGAAAACAACCGACTTATGATTACGCCGACTGTTGGCGCCTCAGCGGGACAAGGGGCGGTCACAGGCATCACATACGGGTTGGCACGAAATCCGTACTCCCAAAGAGAAACTTTCGAACCGCCAGCTGCGGCGTATTTGTCTACGCGCCAATGCAAGATCACCGAAGGCCACCTTGTAGTAAACACGCAGTTCGAGTTTAAATATTCCTGCTGATACTGCGGAGGGAAAATCGCGATGGATAAGAGCGACTTAGCCATCGGCATCGCCCTGGTGAGCGCTTGCTTCACTGGCGGCTCGCTGTTTTACACCCGCATCTTGGCCCGAAATGACAGCAGACGAATGCGTCGCAAACCGCTATCCCTGGAGATGGATTTCGTGACAGATGGAGAGACCCAAGGCTGGGATTATCTCTATCTTATCGTTCGCAATCTCGAGCCTACGTCAGCCAGAGTTTTATCGCTCCGCGCCAAGCGCAAAGGCTCCCAGCTTCTTTTGGCAGATGATGCGCGAACCGAAACCGATGCGTTTGGTACACCTATAGGTTTTGACCCAACAAAAGCCGCGCAGACGGTTACGCTTAATCAAAAAATCCCACCATTCGGACACATGATTGAGAATGGTACCCGACAGGCCAAATTCCAGATTTATGTATACTCAAAGGGGATCGGCTCAGTTAAAGATCTGAAGCTTGATTGGGAGTGGTCGGACGGAACTAAAATCTAGCTGAATTTGACCCAGAGCGAAAATGCTAAGCTGAACAAAGAGAACGCGAAAGCAACTTTGTTCAAACGATAAGCGCGTCTGATCTGCTTGGATCTATCATCCATAATGGCACCTTTATGCAAGTTTATCGAACACTTGGACTGATTCAACGTCGCTGTGCAGCCCGGTCTTTAGCATGTTCCCATCTGCTGGGATAGGTATCTAGTTCTATATTTATTGACATAGGTATTTAGTTCTATTAACGATAGCCTCATTCAAGGAGGCTGACATGCAAACATCTATCGACAAAGCACGACACGTCGTCACCCACCCCGAGATTTTTGGCCGCATCCCTGCGCTGCTGGCGATCAACTGGGAACGGCTCAAGAACGCGCGCGGGCAGACGGTCGATCATGACCGCATCGGTGCTCCCGCGTATTTAATCGGTCCCTCGCGCATCGACAGTTTCGACGCGCAGATCACGCGTATTCGTAGCAAAGTCCGCACCATCGCCCGCGACAAGGGCTATGATCTACCCCCGAGTGCAGCATGATGAACGAGCGCCTTATCCCCTTTGTCCGAGGCGTTTCCCAGATTGATCACAGCGATCCCGACACGCTGAAGGATGCCTTCATGAACGAGGTGATCGAAAACGGCGGTGAATACGCCGTCGCGCCCAGTGTGGAAACGTGTCTGTATGAGATCAGCCTACACGGCATCCTTGCACGCGGCGCATCCGAAGTGGACGCCATCCGCGATTGGATCACCGCTGCCAACGCTGCACTGGCCAACCCCGCTGGTGAAGAGCTTGAAGCTGACGGTATCATCACAATGCACCCGCCCTGTGGCACCCCGCGTAATCACAACGAAGAGATCGCGAACGCAATTGCCGAACGCGACTGTGTGAAACCCCACGCATTCCAGCGGATGCCCTTCGGCATCAGCTGACACTGCTTCCTGCAACGGCGCACCTCCTCTAGCGCCGCACCTTAGTCGGCGGGCAATATCCGTCCGCCGGTTCCTTCCTCAAATTGAAAGGCGACGTGATGGACATAGATGATATGGGCGACAACACTCTTTTGCCTGAGCAAGACAAGGCCTGCCACTACTGGCCGGACTGCGCCTGCGGGCCCAGTGCCAAATGCTGGCTGATGCGCCCGGATGACGCAGCCCCCATACCAGGCGCAGCGTTCGCCATCGTGGCCGCGGTGACAATAACCATAATCGTGATCTTTTGCGCCATCGCCGCAGTGATGAGTTCAGTTCTGGCGGCAATCCTATGAGCGCCGCCGCACGTCAGCGCCTGTCCGATATGCAACCTGCACAGCAGGCGGGGATCCTGTGCAATGATCCGAAATTCCAGCGCTTTGCTGCGGTTCGCTCGGGCCTACCCAATCACCAATTTAATGCCAGCGCCGCCGGTGAATACCTGCGCGGGGTCTGCCAGATCACCAGCAGGACCACGCTGAACACCAGCAAGCCCGCTCAAGCCCAATTCGCCGCCTTGCGCACAGAGTTCGACGCTTGGTCAGGGCGGATCGCTCAACAACGTTAGAAAAGGAAAATCACTGTGATGGCCAAGAAAACACCAGGCACCGAGGTCGCCAGACCCGCCCAAAATGATCCGTACAAAATGCGGACCCTAGAACAGATTCTGACGCTATTCGATGATGGCGATTTTCTGGATAAAGTTATGGATGGTCATAAGCAGCTACAGCTCGACCTGCTGGAGCACAAGGCCGAGAACGGCACCAAGGGCTGCAGCGGGTCGATGACCATCACGGTGAACTATGCCTTGGGTAAATCAGGCGACGTCGCCATGGGGGCAACCGTCGCGTTCAAGGCACCGAAGAAGCCACCAAGCAGCGCCGCGGCTTACATTAACGATAACGGCGAGCTGACACTCTACAGCCCGTTCATGTCCCGCATGCACCAACCGGTGCGAGACGTCACTGACTACGACCCCGAAACCGGCGAAGTGCGCGACACCGACTAACCTCACCTCAAAAAGGAAGATACCAATGTCCGAGACGACACCCAAACCGGCACCATTCGAGAACCCTGCTGAAACCATGCGCGACGTTATGGCAAAGCTGGGCCATCACGATGCGATCGAGACGCCCGAAGTTCTGGACCTGACCAAGGCGCACCTTGTCACAGTGCCAGAAAAGCGACGTGTCGAGGATCTTAGCAGGTTTCACCGTGAAGCAGCTGAATACCTCAAGCCAGCCCGACGCAAGGGCACAGCACGTCTTGCTGATCTCGCCAGCATGATCGACTGGGCAAACCGCTTCAAAGGTCCGACATCTGCCATGTTCGCCAATCCCGATATGGCGGCACCGACACTCACCTGTATCGCTGACTATCATGCAAACGGCCCTGTGGACCTATCGAGTACCCAAGGTGATCCGACCGCGATGCCGTGTAACCATCGCGGGGTGTACGATTTCCCGCTGTCGGATGAGTGGAAGACTTGGATGGCCGCGTCCGGCGAACCGATGGACAAAGATGAGTTCGGCGAGTTCATCGAGGCCAACGCGAAAGACATAATGGACCCGACCCCGCCAGTGCTTCAGCTGAAGCTCAGTGAAGAGAACCAGCCTTGGGAAAACCGCTTGATCGACACGGCCCAGCAGATCGAAGGCCGCTATGGTCAGCTCACCCAGCTGCTGGCAATGTCAAAGAAGTTTCAGGTGTTCGAGACCAGCGAGCTAAAGGTGACCTCTAACCGCGACACTGGAGAAGCCGAGATCCAGTTCTTGAACGAGCACAAGGATGCCGACGGCAAACCGCTCAACATCCCGAACCTGATCATCATTGCGATCCCTGTGTTCCTCAGCGGTGCGGCCTACAGGATGCCAGTACGGGTCCGATATCGGAAGAACGGCGCGGCGCTCAAGTTCACGCTGACGATCTACAACCCCAAGAAATCCTTTGACGCGTCTTTCGATGAAACCATCGCGCAAGCGAAGGAAGAGACCGACCTGCCAATTTTCATGGGTAAGCCGGAATCCTGATTTCTCTTTCTGGCCCCCTGCAACGGGGGCCATCGACAGAAACCAGCCGAGGAAAACCACCATGTCGAAAACAAGCATTGCCGATCTGAATAACCACCTGTTCGACCAGCTCGATCGGCTGACAGACCGGAACCTCACTCCAGAGGAGACCGAGACCGAGATCAAGCGCGCCGGCGCAATGGTCGGTATTGCCGATCGTATCAGCTCGAACGCTGACCTAAGCCTGAAAGCGGCCAAGCTATTTGCCGAGCATGGCAAGGCTGTGCTTCCCCACCTGCCCCAGATCGGCGGCCGTGCAAGCGAAAGCGATGCGGAATGAAGGGTCGCGCGATCATATACTCAGATGAAGAGCTGGCGTGGATCGAGGCGCACAGCGATCAGGTACGCAAGGATCTGCACGAGGCCTTCCAGAAGCGGTTTGGCCGTACTGATGTGTCTGTCGATAGCATCAAGTCACTTTGCACCCGCAAGGGCTGGAAGACAGGGCGCACTGGTCATTTCGTCAAAGGCGAACCGCCGATGAACAAGGGCAAGAAGATGCCCTTCAATGAAAACAGCGCTCGTACCCAGTTCAAGAAGGGTGGCCTGCCCCATAATCACCGCGGGGCCGGTCACGAACGCATATGCCCGAAAGACGGCTATGTCATCCTGATCGTCGCCGAGCGGAACCCCTGGACCGGCGCCGAAACCCGCCCTGTGCTCAAGCACCGTTGGCTTTGGGAGAAGGCAAATGGACCGATCCCGAGTGGCCAGGTTTTGAAGTGTCTCGATGGCGACAAGACGAACTGTGACCCCGGCAACTGGGAACTTGTCTCACAGTCGATGCTGCCCCGTCTTGCTGGCGGCCGGAAGGGCAAGGGCTACGACCAGCATGCACCCGAGCTGCGGCCCACAGTGCTGGCGATCGCCAAGCTGGAAGACAAGGCACGCGAAGCAAAGCGGAGAATTTCAAAGTGACCGTCTACGTTGACAGCATGCAGGCCCCGTTTGGACGCATGAAGATGTGCCACATGGTCGCCGACACACCCGAAGAGCTGCTGGCCATGGCTGACAAGATCGGTGTCCAGCGCAAATGGTTGCAAAAGGCCGGCACCCACCATGAGCATTTCGACATCGCGCTGACCAAAAGGAAGCTGGCCGTCGAGGCCGGAGCGATGGAAGTCACCCGGCTGGAGCTTGGCAAAATTCTTAGAGCGAAGAGGGAGCAGGAATGACCCAGCCCATCAGGATCCAGCTTTCCCGCGCCAAAGGCTGGCGCCTGCCGACCGACACCGTGAACGTCGCGCGCGGGCCCGGGCGGAAATGGGGCAATCCCTTTGCGATCGGCACATCGCGTTGCAGCGGATCCGGCAAAACTTTTATGGAAGAGCATGTGAAGGACGCCGAAACTGCGGTGCGCTTCTTTTCGGAAATGCTTGAGTACGAGCTTCGGCCATACCCCAGCACCGATGAAATCCGCGCTGAGCTGCGCGGCAAGAACCTCGCCTGCTGGTGCAAGCCTGGGCAACCCTGCCATGCAGACGTGCTGCTCCGCATTGCGAACGAGGCGACCTGACCCATGCCAGTAACGCGTGATTTCACACCACGATTGATGCCTGCCCCTCAGGCGGCGCATTATCTAGGCGTTTCTGAATCCACGTTGCGAACCATAGACCTGCCCCGCAAAACGGTCGGGTCCAAGAAAATGTACGACAAGTTCGATCTTGACCAATGGGTCGACACGCTCCCCTATGACAACGAACAGCCCGAAAATGTCTGGTGACAACTTGAAACTGAAATACCCCGGCTTGATCAGATCCCCTATGCCGTCGGGAAATGTACGGTGGCTAGTGCGGGTTGAGGGTGATCCGAAGAAGCGCATCACGCTTACGGTGGACCCTGAGCATCCGGAATTTCATGAGATCTATGTCGCAGCACGATCAGGCATCAAGAAAACACCTGACCTTAAAGTACAATCTGCGCAGACCGGAACCCTAGGCTGGCTGGGGTCGTCATATCTGAAGCACCTGGAAAAGGCCGTCGAGAATGGGGACGCAAGCCGACTGACATTGAAGCAGCGGGAGAACCTGATGCCGGGGTTTCTGGCGCACACCAGTCAGACCGGGCGATCAGTGGGCAAATCATACGCAACGCTGCCGGTCGATATCCCACCTCATGAGCTCGTGCTGTTTAGAGACAGCCTGATGGCAACACCAGGCAAAGCAACCAACACGTTCAAAATGCTCAAGGCGATGTTCAAGTGGGCGCTCGATCGCAAATACACCCAAACCAACCCCGCCGCCGCGATCAAAGTGAACTACGTCAGCAAGGGCGGTGCAAAGCCTTGGACGCTCGATGATCTTGAGAAATTCAGGAAAGCACATCCCAAGGGCACGATGGCCCACCTCACCCTGACCCTCTTCATGTTCACCGCATGCAGGATCAGCGAAGCATACAAGCTCGGGCGCGCCAATGAGGTGAAAAAAGGCGGCGTTACCTGGTTGGAATGGCAACCCTCAAAGAAGAACGCGCAGTTCGTGTCCCTGCCAGTCCTTCCCCCACTTGCACAAGCCATCAAAGCACAGACTGTCATTGGCGAGACGTATCTGCTGAACCGGTCCGGCAAGCCGTTTGGAAGTGCCGAGACACTCCGCAACAGCATGCAGACCTGGTGCAAGGAAGCTGGCCTGACGGGTCTGTCATCGCACGGCATCCGCAAAGCGGCCGGCCACCTGATGGCGCTCCATGGTGCCACCCAATACGAGATCATGGCGGTACACGGACACGCCAACGCCAGCAGCTCTGAGGTCTATACGAAAGGTGTCGAGCGACAGCGTTTAGCCGAGCGTGCGAACAGTCGGCTGGCGTCAATTGACTGGTGATGTGTCACACGCTCGATTCCGCGTGTGACACATTCAAGCTAAAAGCTCTATTTTCATGGCTCAATTTACCCGCCTGATAGTCCTGCCGGGCCTACCAAACTCTCAGTATTCAAACTGAGACCGCCGCATTCCATTTGAAAATACAGGGTTACTCCGGGGCTGCACGCTACGATCCGCGGGGCGATCGCGCTGTTTCGCGTGGCCTTAGGCGGCGGCGTTTACCTCGAGGCTTTGCGCGGCGCGGATCGGCAGAGTCAGGATAAAGCAGCTGCCCTGCCCGACGACGCTGGACACGCTGAGGCTGCCGCCCTGCATTTCTGCCAGACTGCGCGAAATCGCGAGCCCCATGCCCGTGCCGCCTGCCCGACGCGTGGCGGTGGAATCGACCTGATAGAAGACCTCGAAAATGCTTTGCAGTTCGGCTTCGGGGATGCCGGCACCGCTGTCATGCACTTCGAAGCTGACGACATCGCCCACGGGTTTCACCACCAGACGGACGAAACCGGTGTCGGTGAATTTGATCGCGTTGCCGATCAGGTTGAACAGGATCTGCCGCGCGCGCACCTTATCGGCAAAGACCATATCCGCCTCTTGTACCACATCAAAGGCCAGCCCCTTCTTGCTTGAAAGTGTGCGAAGCTGTTCGATCACCGGATCGACAATATCCTGCACCGCACAATGGCTGGGTTCGATCACAAGGCTGCCGGATTCGATCTTGGCCACATCGAGGATCTCGTTGATGAGGTGCAACAGATGCTCGCCGGATTGCACCAACCGGTTCATCAGGCCGGACAGCTGGTCGTACATCTCGTCCAGCAGGCGTTTTGCCTCTGCGTGGCTGATCTCTCCGTCCTCATAGCCCTTGAGCAGCGCCTTGGAAGACGACAGCATACGCGCGTTGCGGGAAAGCTGCGCCACGCCCATGATCACCGTCAGCGGCGTGCGCAGCTCGTGGCTGAGGACGCCCATGAAATCCGTCTTGGCCTTGCTCGCGGCTTCGGCGGCATCCTTGGCGTGGCTCAGCTCGGTCACATCCACGCGCAGGCCGACATAGCTCCCATCTGCCAAAGGCCGGTCAGAGGCTTTGATCACGCGCCCGCCCGACAGATGTTGTTCTGTCTCGGAGGTCCTGTTTTCGCGATGGATGGCCAAGCGACGCTCGATCCACTCTTCCTCGTTATAGCGCCCCATGGGAAACTGCTTGCTTTTAACACCGATACGCAGCAGCTCGGCAAAAGGTGTTCCGGGCTTGAGAACTTCAGAGGGAAGATCGTACATCTCTTTGTATTTCGAGTTGCTCAGAAGCAAACGATCCTGCGCGTCAAACATGACAAACCCGTCGTTCAGCGCTTCGATCCCGCTGCTTAGCAGGACTTCGGCACGCTTGCGCCGCTCTGACACCTGCAGCACATAAAGCAGCGTGCCCAAAAGCATCAGCCCGGCCGACGCGATCAGCGCGCGTTTTGACCATTGATCGGGCGCGTGTTTGGGCCATCCGCCCTTGGTGCGCGCTTCAAGCATCCATTCCTCGAAGGAGAAATCGAATTCCAACGTAACAGTATCCGCCTCCAGCAGGCTCTGATCGCCGTAGGTGAACATCTGCGGCCCTGTACCAACCTGTGGAGAGGCCGCATGAATGAGGATGTCATAGCGTTCTTCGGCCTCACGTATGCCGGAATTGATCAGGAATTGATCATAGTCCAGCACGAGCGATACGATCCCCCACAGCTGGCGTTTGCTGCCGTCAACATCGCCTTCGGTGGCAAAGTCGGGATCGGGCCAATAGACCGGGGCGCGCAGGATCAGCCCCTTACCGCCTTGCACCAGATCGACGGGGCCGGTCATCAGCTCTTTGCCCAGGCTCAGCATCCGTTCGATGCCGGGAAACTGGTCTTCGTTTGTGCGGTAATCTAACCCAAGCGCGCCCATGTTCGGCGCGAGCGGGTGGATCAGGGTCACGACGAGGTCAGGCGCGGCAGCGATATTGATGACCGTGTCGTCGACTTCACGTATATTTTGAACCCGCTGGGTAAACTCTTCCTGTTTGGCAAAGGGGTTCTCGCCGATGAACGTCGCAAGCTCGCGCAGCGCGAGGGACCGTTCGTGAATGATTTCTTCAAACTGTTCGCGCACCTCAAGCAGGTCCAAGTATGTCTGGGCGCGGGCTTCGTATACGAAAGCTTCGGAGAGCAGACGGTCCAGACGGCCGGCGGCGTAGGTAATGATGACCGTCGCGACGAGGAATGCGACCAATGACCATATACCGCCGATGTGGGTGCGCTTTGTTCTACTTAAGGGCAAGCACTGTTCCGCCTGAAGCGCAGCGTAGCTGCGGATTACCTGAAGCGTCCAAGTCTAAGAGATCGTTCTATGCGGCGGCAGGGCGAGGTTCCGCCGACATAATACAATTGGAGATGTGTGGCGCGCGCGCCGCATTTGTTAACTTTGCGTAAACCTTAGCCTTCGTGCCCAAATAAGTTGCGCGCGCCGGATAGATCTCCGACGCGCGCTCCACGTTACCGTTGCCTTGCAGGCTTAGGGCAGGAAAATCGCCTTGGCATTGGCAAATTCTTTCATGCCAAATCCGCCATGCTCACGCCCATAGCCGGAGTCTTTCACCCCGCCAAAGGGCATATTCGGATCGGCAGCCCCGAAGGAGTTGATGCGGATCATGCCTGTGTCGAAATGCTCTTTCGCGAGCTTCAACGCGCGGTCCTCATCCTTCGAGAATATCCCGCCGCCCAGACCGTAGCGGCTGTCATTCGCCAGACGCATCGCGTCTTCATCATCCTTGGCACGGATGATCGACGCGACGGGCCCGAAGATTTCATCGTCAAACGCCGGCATACCGGGTTTAAGGTCAGACAATACCGTCGCTGGGTAATAGGCCCCCGTACGGTCAGGCACCTCGCCACCGCACAGCACCTTGGCCCCCTTATCAACGCTTTCTTTCACCTGATCGCGCACGGTCTCGAACTGGTCCTGGCTGGATAACGGGCCCAGCTGAACGTTTTCGTCGGTCGGATCACCCATATTGATCTTTTTCATCTCGGCGACGAAGGCATCGACAAAGGCGTCATGGACCTTATCGGCGACAATAAAGCGTTTCGCCGATACACAGGTTTCCCCGTTGTTATAGAGCCGCCCCATAACCGAGAATTTGACTGCTGTTTCGATATCAGCATCCTCAAGCACCAGATAGGCATCGTTGGACCCAAGCTCGAGCACGGTCTTTTTCAGCGACTTCGCGGCGACCGACCCGATATGACGGCCCGCGCCATCGCTGCCCGTCATTGTCACGCCTCGCACCTTGGGGTGTTCGATCAGCTTGTCGCTGGTGTCGTGGTCGATGAGGATCACTTGGAACAGGTCTTCGGGTAGCCCTGCCTCGATGCAAAGTTCGCGCAGGCGCAGACCCGAGCCAGTGCAGATGCTCGCGTGTTTCAGAACACAACCGTTGCCCGTCATCAGGTTCGCCGCAAGCACACGGGTGGGCTGATACAGTGGGAAGTTCCACGGCTGAATCGAATAGATCACGCCAATGGGCTGATAGCTCACGACCCCGCGCTTGCCGTCGGCACCGTGGGTGCGTTCTTCATCCGAAAGCACGTCGGGGCCGTTCTTGGCGGTATATTCAAAGATGGCCGCGCAAATCTCTACCTCGGTCTTGCCATCTTTCAGCAGCTTACCTGTCTCGCGCGTCATAAGAGCGGCCAGTTCATCCGCGTTATCGCGCAGCTTGGCGGCGATCTTGGTCAGATAGGGCGCGCGTTCCTTGTGCGACAGCTTGCGCCACTCAAGATGCGCGTCATGACAGGCTTCGACCCGCTGTATCGCCTCTGCCTCGCTCATCAGATCGTAGGATTGGATCTCTTCTTCGGTGGCGGGATTGATTGTCGTGATCTTGGACATGTCTGCTCCTTCTTCGCTTATTCGCGTCGAAGGGGAAACACATGGCCGTCGTATCAAGTTCCTGCGGTTGCGGCTGCTGCGGTCACGTCTGCGTGTGCCGCCCCCGCAGCCTAGCCGCCAAAGCCCGTGCGCCCGCTGCCCACCTTCCCGAAACCGCCGCGGGATTTCGCCGTCGCACGGGTCATCGGGGTTTTGCCCACGGTCGTCGCGGGGCGGGTGAATTGCGAGGTGCTGAGCTTGGCCGCCCCCTTGTTGCTGGAATAGGTGCTGGTGCGCGCCGCATTGGTGAACTTGCCATCTGCCGTCTTGTACATCGGCTGGCTTGCGGCCATACCCGACCGCCCGCCCAGCATGTTCCCGATCAGATAGCCCGCGAGCAACGGCATAAAGATACCGCCCGATCCGCCCTGTGTTTGCTGCGCCTCTGACCCGCAGGCCCCTTCGCCGTGTTGTTCTTCGCAGACATCCAGACTGTTGTAACGCGGTGCGGATTCCACATGCAGCGTCTCTGCCTCGGCAAAGGCGGTTTCACAATCGGCGGCGGTGAATGTGCCCCCGAAAGACGCCTCGTTCTTGCAGCTTTGCACATCGGGAAAGGCAGCGGCATCAATCTTTTCGTCGCGGCAACCGGCCAATGTAAAGGCGGTGGCCCCGATGATCGCGATGGCGACGCGTTTTGACCGTTTTGTCATGATGATCTGCTTTCTGCTGTGGTTCGGCGATTGGGCGACGATGCTAACCGGAATATGGCGCAATGTAATGGGGTTTGAAACGTGACAAATCCTGCGTGATCCTTGACCGGTCCTCGCGCAGGCCGATGCCCGCACAGGTCTGCCCGATGATCCACGCGCCGACCACGGGGCGCATCCCGTCGAACTGCGGCAAAGGCGCATAGGCCTGAAGGATACGCGGGTGTTCGGCATACGCCGTGTTGCTGGCGCTTTCGATGATCTGACCGGATTTCACGATCTCGACCGAGGCACCTTCGCGCGAAAGGATCGGCTTGCGCACATGGGCCCGTGCAAACCCTGCTCGCGCACGGTCAAAAGCATCCGCCGCACGCCCCGTGGCAGAGCCGCGCCCCGCTATCGCCTCGCCCACATCCTGTTCAAAGAACGCAGGGAGCAGGTTCGGGTGATCCTCGAACATCTCCCACAGCACGGGCAGCAGGCCCTTGTTGGACAGCAGCGCTTTCCACGCGGGTTCAAGGAACAGACAGCCAGAGCCTTCGATGTGGTCCGCGTAGTCGTCACGCAGCAGGTCTTCCCACGGGTAGAGTTTGAACAAGACGGCGATGCGGCGGTCATCATCATCCAGAAACTGCCCGTCATCGCTCAGCGCGATTTTATCAAGGTCGCAATAATGCGCGCCCAACCCCGCCTCGCGCGCGGCCCAGCCCATAGCCTCTACCGTGCCGTAGTCTTCGGGATTGCCCGCCACGGCGGTGAAATGCAGATCGCTATCGGGTTCAAACACGTCGGCGAAACGGGCGACAAGCGCCTCGTGGATGCCGTTGAACTGATCCGCCCCCTCGGGCAGGTTGCCTGCCTCTAGCTGATCTTCCAACCACTGCCACTGGAAGGCCGCCGATTCATAAAGCGAGGTCGGCGTATCGGCATTATACTCCAGCAGTTTGGCAGGCCCCTGCCCGTCATATGCCAGATCGAAGCGGCCATAGATCTCGGGGTCGCCTTGCTTCCAGCTGTTCGCGATGAGGTCGCGGTGCGCTTCGGGAATGGCAAGCTTGTCCAACAGCTCTTCGCTGGCAAGGATGTGATCCACCGCCTCGCGGCACATACCATGCAGCGCGGTCGCGGGGTCTTCGATGTCATTTTCGATCTGGTCAAGCGAGAACGCGTAGACAGAGGTTTCGTCCCAATAGGGTTCCCCGTGCATGTCCGCGAAGGAAAAACCGACCTCTTTGGCGTGGTCGCGCCAGTGGGGCCGTTCGGCTAGTTCTACTCTATGCATCCGGCCGGACCTTTCGCTCGAAAAACTACCGCGGGTTTAATCGCTTTGCCCCTGTGGTGCCAGAGCATATCCTCCATTGCCGTACCCGCACCCGCATCAGTCACAAAAACGTCAGACATATCGCGGAACAACAGGCGCGCCCATTCGTTGAACGGTCTACGCGGTCGTTATTGCGGCGTCTCGGATGACGCCCTGACCGGTATAAGAAATGAATTGAAAGGCCCAAAAACATGAAAATTCTCATGGTACTCACCTCCCACGACAAGCTGGGCGACACTGGTAACAAAACCGGTTTCTGGCTCGAAGAGTTCGCGGCCCCCTATTATGTGTTCAAGGACGCTGGTGCAGAGATCACTTTGGCATCACCCAAAGGCGGACAGCCGCCGCTTGATCCGTCCAGCGATGCAGATGATGCGCAGACCGAAGCGACCAAACGGTTCAAGAGCGATGACGCCGCACAGAAAGAGCTGGCCAATACCGAGGTGCTGTCGAGCGTTTCGGCCGACGGTTTCGACGCGATCTTCTACCCCGGCGGCCACGGCCCGCTGTGGGATCTGGCTGAGGACAAGGCCAGCATCAACCTGATCGAAAGCTTTGCCGCCAGCGACCGCCCCGTCGGGGCCGTCTGCCACGCGCCAGCCGTGTTCAAACACACCAAAGGCACCGACGACAAACCACTGGTATCCGGCAAAACCGTCACCGGTTTCACCAATACCGAGGAAGAGGCCGTGGGCCTGACCGATGTGGTCCCCTTTCTAGTCGAAGATATGCTCAAGACCAATGGTGGCACCTACAAGAAGGGCGACGACTGGGCATCCTTCGTGGTGACCGATGGTAAGCTTGTCACCGGCCAGAACCCCGCGTCTTCGGAAGAAGCCGCCCATAAGCTATTGTCGCTGCTGTAAAGTGCCGCCCGCTGCGCGAAGGCCGCGCGGCGGGCAGTTTTTCCGCGACACGTATAACAAGGATTACAACCATGAATATTCTCGTCGCCGGCGCGACCGGCAAAACCGGTATCCGCGTCACTGAACAACTCCGCGAACAGGGTCACACGCCGATCGCCCTTGTCCGCGATTCCTCTGACACCAGTGCGCTGGCCTCCGACGTGGTGCTGCGCAAGGGGGACCTGACCAATCTGTCCGCTGACGCCTGCGAAGGCTGCGATGCGGTGATCTTTGCCGCGGGCTCAGGCGGGTCCACAGGGCCAGAGATGACCGACAAGGTCGACCGCGATGGTGCCAAAGATCTGGTTGATATCGCCGCCAAGGCCGGCATTTCGCGCTTTGTAATGCTCAGCAGTGTCGGCGCGGACAACCCCGACCCAGACAGCGAGCTTGCGCATTATCTGCAAGCCAAACACGAAGCCGACGTGCATCTGCAAAACTCCGGCCTCGAATACGCCATCCTGCGCCCCGTCGCGCTGACGGATGATGCGGGCAATCGGAATATGATCTTTGGCGACAGCGTTGACGTCAAAGCCAAGGCCGCCCGTGGCGATGTTGCCGCCGCTTTGGTCGATGCCGTCACCGACCCCGAATGGAAGAACCAGGCTTTGCTGATGCAATCCGCCTGATCACGGATTTGCGCCTGATCTGACTGCGCGCGGGCACCTCCCACCCGTTCGCGGGAAGAATGCGCCGTGCCGCCAGACCCCACCGGTCTGGCGGTTTTTCTATGAGTGACGCTGCGAATGCGACATTTCGCGCCAAATCCGCCGCATTGGCCCCCTTGGCATCCCTGATCGTCTCGTCTATCAGGCGCCTTCCCGGTCGCAGCCTACCCGGGTATCAAAACAAGGGTTAAGAAATGAAAACGATTGTCATCTGCTCCGGCGGATTGGATTCTGTGTCGCTCGCTCATATGGTGGCGGCAAATCGCAAGCTGACGGGGCTGGTGTCGTTCGACTACGGTCAGCGTCACCGCAAGGAACTGGACTATGCCGCACTCTGCGCCAAACGTCTGGATGTGCCCCATGACATCATCGATATGCGCGGGATCGGTGCGGCGCTGACCGGGTCCGCGCTGACTGATGATGTGGATGTACCCGACGGGCATTACGCCGAAGAAACGATGCGGGTCACCGTTGTCCCCAACCGGAATGCGATCATGCTGACGGTCGCCTATGGCATTGCCGCCGCACGTGGGGATCAGGCCGTCGCAACCGCGGTGCATGGGGGCGATCACTTCATCTACCCCGACTGCCGCCCCGATTTCACCCAAGCGTTTGAGTTCATGCAATATATGGCGCTGGACGGCTACGCCGATGTGTCGCTTTACACGCCTTTCGTGCACCG
>NZ_DGMH01000050.1:67328-79046 GCF_002388305.1 Sulfitobacter sp. UBA4523 | reverse complement strand
ACCTGCGTGGAACGGCGCGAGGCTTTCGATCTGGCGGGGGTTACCGACCCGACCCAATATGACGATCCCGATTTCTGGGCCGAAGCGGTCAAGCGGAAGATCCTTGTCTGATGTATACCATTACGAAAGAGTTCCATTTCTCCGCCTCGCATAAGCTGTCGCATCTGCCCGATGGCCACCAATGCGCCCGTCTGCACGGGCATAACTATGTCGTGGTGGTCGAGCTTCGAGCCAAAGAGCTGAACGCCGACGGTTTCGTTCGCGACTACGGAGAGCTGAAGCCGCTCAAGACCTATATAGACGAGACTTTCGATCATCGTCACCTCAACGACGTGCTGGATTTTGTCTCCACCGGCGAGAATATGGCGCGTCATCTCTATGAATGGTGCGCGAACCGTTGGCCCGAAACCACCGCCGTCAAGGTCAGCGAGACGCCCAAAACCTGGGCAGAGTACCGGCCATGAGCCAGCTGCGCATCGCCGAGGTATTCGGCCCCACGATACAGGGCGAAGGCGCGCTGATCGGGGAACCCACCGTCTTTGTGCGCACGGGCGGCTGTGACTATCGCTGCGCGTGGTGTGACAGCATGCACGCGGTCGACCCCGCATTCCGCCATGACTGGGCCAGCATGTCGACCGACGCGGTCTGGCAAGAGGTGCAGCGCCTGTCGGATAACACGCCGCTGACCGTATCCCTGTCAGGCGGCAACCCCGCCATTCAGGACTTCGCGCCCTTGATCCAATTGGGTCATGCCGCCGGCTACCGTTTTGCCTGCGAGACGCAAGGCTCCATCGCGAAGCCGTGGTTCGGTCAGCTGGATTGTCTTGTGCTGAGCCCGAAACCACCGTCCAGCGGCGAGACGGTGGATTGGGCCGCTTTCGACCGTTGTGTTGCGGCTGGCGAAACGGCGGCCCAGACGGTGATGAAGATCGTCATATTCGACGACGCGGATTACGATTGGGCCCGCGACGCCGCCACTCGCTACCCCCAACTGCCGCTTTATCTGCAACCGGGAAACGACGAGGTCGACCCGACCGTCGCTGTCGATCCGCAGGTGCTGGCGGATAAGCTATTGTGGCTGGTGGATAAAACCATGGCAGATCGCTGGTTCACGCCGCGCCTGCTGCCGCAACTACATGTATTGCTATGGGGCAACAAACGCGGGGTCTGACCCGCCACCGGAGGATTTATGGAAACGATTTACAGCGATTTGCAGCAGCTTGGCGGCAAGACAGAGCTTCCCGCCTCGCCCGAAGAAGCGATGCTCGAGAAAGTCGCGAACCCTCAGGCCGATGTCGATTATTGCGTGCGCTTCACCGCGCCCGAGTTCACCTCGCTTTGCCCGATGACCGGCCAACCCGACTTCGCGCATCTAGTGATTGACTATGTGCCGGATCAGTATCTGGTCGAGTCCAAATCGCTCAAGCTTTACCTGGGCGCATTTCGCAACCACGGTGCCTTTCACGAGGATTGCACCGTTTCCATCGGGCGCCGTCTGGTAGAGCTGCTGTCTCCCCGCTGGCTGCGCATCGGCGGTTACTGGTACCCGCGCGGGGGCATACCCATCGACGTGTTCTGGCAAACGGGCGAGACCCCCAATAGCGTCTGGATTCCCGATCAAGGCGTGCCGCCCTATCGCGGGCGCGGATGAAGCGAGAGAAGCCCCAACACTACCTAAGGTAGATAAAAGCCGCGCAACGAGTGCCTCGCTGCGCGGCTTTTTTGTGCTCGGATTTCTCGGCATATTCTTATGCCAAACCTGCCGATTACCTTTAGATATGAGTGCAAAGCCCGGCGATCAGTCAGCCCCGTCTCGCAAGACCAAAAACAACTAAAGCGTGTTACCACACGTAAGCTGTTAGCCTTAAAGGTTATTTATCGCTAGACATTGCACTTTTAAATTGCGTTAATATTTCGATAGCGAGTGATTTCAGTACGAGTATCGATTTTTACACTTCGCCAAGTTTTTTTGGCAGACATTTCAGGTGACACATGTTTTCGAAGCTCGTCCGGGCGCTTTCGCGCGTGCCGTGCAAATTTGGTATTCATCGCTGGCGTGACAGTACAACCATGCCGCAAAAAGTCTGTACGAGGTGCCACTGTCGGCGACAGACCTACGTTTAAGGTCAATGTCTCCGCTTCATAATGCGCCCTTCTGAAGACCACATATAACGCTCCTGCCCCGCATATATTCTATACTGTGGGACAGAAGAAAGCTCAGTCACCGGGGCAGCAGCCTGCCCCGGTGAAGCATTCATTAGCCGTTGATCAGCACTTCGCCGAAGCTTTCGCGCAGATCACGTTTCAACACCTTGCCGGTCGCGTTGCGCGGCAATGCGTCGGTAAAGACGACGCGATCAGGGATCTGCCATTTGGCGATCTTATCTTCGAAGATCGACAGAATTTCTGCCTCGCTCGGGTCCTGGCCTTCGGCTTTCACGGCAATCAGGATCGGACGTTCGTCCCATTTCTCGTGACGGGCCCCGATGACGGCCGCATCCGCGATTTGCGGGTGACCGATCGCGATGTTTTCAAGCTCGACCGAGCTGATCCATTCGCCGCCCGACTTGATGATATCTTTTGACCGATCACGGATCGTGACATAGCCGTCGGGCTCCATTGTCGCCACATCGCCCGTGTCGAACCAACCGTCCTTGTTCAGCGTCTCGCTGCGGGTCTTGCGGAAATAGCTGTCGAGAATCCAGTAGCCCTTGGTGACCAGATCGCCCTGCGTCACGCCGTCATGCGCCACGGGATTGCCGTCGTCATCAAGGATTTCAAGATCCACACCAAAGACCGGGCGACCCTGATTTTCGCGCAGCTTGTTTTGCGCGTCGGCAGGAAGCTTGGAGTGTTTGGCCAGCAGCTGGTTGATGCTGCCAACGGGCGACATCTCTGTCATGCCCCAGGCGTGGATCGTCTCAACGCCGTATTTCTCGCGGAAGGCGGTCATCATCGACGGCGGGCAGGCAGAGCCGCCAACCACCGTACGCTGCAGGCTTTCCAGCTTGCTGCCGATCTTATCCGCCTCGTTCAGCAGCCCTAGCCAGATGGTTGGAACGCCAAGCGCCAGCGACACATGGTTGGTGTCGATCAGTTTTACCAGCGACGGGCCATCCAGACCGGGACCGGGCATTACCATCGCCGCGCCAACCATAGCGCAGGCATAGGGCGCGCCCCAGGCGTTGACGTGGAACATCGGCACCACGGGCAGCACCACATCCTTGGCCGTGATCGCAATGCTGTCGGCCAGGTTGATCCCAAAGCTGTGCAACACGGTCGAACGGTGCGAATAAAGAACGCCCTTGGGGTTACCCGTGGTGCCCGAGGTGTAGCACAGGCTGGAGGCCGTGTTCTCGTCCAGATCCGGCCAGATGAACTCTGGGTCGCCGCTGGCGATCAGGTCGTCATAGAACTTGATCCCGGGCAGTTGCGCGGCGGCTTCTTCGTCGGTGCCTTCCATCAGAACGACATGCTCGAGGTGTTCAAGCTTGTCCTGAATGCCCGCGATCAGCGGCACAAACGTCTTGTCGATGAACAGCACCTTATCTTCGGCGTGGTTCAGAATATAGACAAGCTGTTCGGGGAAGAGACGCGGGTTGATGGTGTGGCAGACGAAGCCGCCGCCCGATGCACCAAAGTAGATTTCGAGGTGACGGCGGTTGTTCCAGGCGATGGTGCCGCAGCGCGCCTGCGGGTCCAGCCCCAGATTTGTCAGCGCAGAGGCCAGCGCACGGGCGTTGCGCGCGACTTGCCCCCAAGAGGTCTGCTCCAACCCGCCGGTGGTCTTGACAGAGACAATATCTGTCTCGCCGTGAAAGCGTTGTGCGTGTTCGATCAAGCTCGAAATCAGCAGCGGTTTATTCATCATTTGGCCAAGCATGGCGCATCCTCCCAATTAGTCGTTGGGTGCAAAATGGACAAATCACCCCAGTCTTGCAAGCGCCCTCATTGCTGCTTACGCAGGGTTCATGACAGTTATTTATCACACGCCCCTTTCCCCCGATCAGCAACGCGCCGCCGGTATGCCGACACCGCAACCGCTGGCCATGGCAGATCAGGTCCGCTTCTCTGATCTGGACACCAACAACCACGTCAATAACACCGTTTATTTCGAATGGTTCGAACGGCTGCGCATCCGCTATACGCAGTCATTGGTGGAACGCGGGCTGATCGACAGCCCCGGCCCGCGCGTGGTGATCCGGTCAGGGTCGATCCGCTATCTGCAAGAGATGCTGGAGCGCGAGAATTACATCGTGACCTGCCGCTGCACCAGCTTTCGCAACACCTCTTACGCTTTGGCACAAGAGGTTTGGGTGGGCCGCGAGCTGCGGGCCACGTTCGAGTGTATTTTAGTGCTGCTGGAACGGGACGGCTCCGGTCGGTATCCCCTGCCCGACCGCTTGAAACAATATTTTGAGCAGACTGAAAACGCCCGCCCCGAGGGGTAACCGCCGCGCGCGCATGCATCGAAAGGAACATAAGATATGACAGTCACCACCCGCCCGATGGACGCCGCGGATCGCAGCGCCTGGGAAACGCTCTTTGCCGGCTACGCCGCCTTCTACAAGGTCGATCAGACGCCGCAGATGCGTGAAACCGTCTTTGGCTGGCTGATGGACCCCGATCACGGCAGCAATTGCATCGTGGCGCAGGATGCCAGCGACACGCTTGTCGGGTTCACCCATTACCGCCCCTTTGTCAGCCAGCTGCGCGCGGTGACGAACTGTTTTCTGGATGATCTGTTCGTCAGCCCGCAGGCCCGCGGTACCGGGGCCGCACAGGCGCTGATCAAAGCGGTTGAGACGGTGGCGAAAAACAACGGCTGGGGCACGCTGCGCTGGATCACGGCAGAGGATAACTATCGCGGGCGTGGGGCCTACGACAAGCTGGCGACCCGCACAGGCTGGGTGACCTATGACATCGCGCTGAAGGGGTAGGCTGCAGCGTTGTGCGCGAGGTTGGGGATGAGGGGCGCTGCCCCTCACACTCCCCGGAGTTTATCTGGCAAAATGAAGCCGTGATCCTAATCGGCGTGTTTTGCAATAAAGGCGACAAGAGCGGCGGTTGAGCCGTCTTTATCGGTGGCAGGTGCCGCGCCCTCGACGATGGGCTGCAAAGAGGTGGCGAGCTCTTTGCCCAGCTCCACGCCCCATTGGTCGTAGGAATTGATGCCCAGGATGACCCCTTCCACAAAGACGCGATGTTCATACAGCGCGATGATCTGCCCCAGGGTGAACGGGTCGAGCAGAGGATAGCTGAGCGTGGTCGACGGGCGGTTACCGGGGAAGACGCGGTGGCGCGCCTGACGGTCCAGCTCGGCACCGGTCAGACCTTTTGCCGCCATCAGCTCTGACGCTTCTTGCAAGGATCGCCCGCGCATCAATGCTTCGGATTGCGCAAGACAATTGGCGATCAGCAGCTTGTGGTGATGTGTCAGGTCCGGCTCGTGCCCATTGGCCGCGATCAGGAATTCGCAAGGAATGACGCGGGTGCCTTGGTGGATCAGCTGGTAGAACGCGTGCTGGCCATTGGTGCCCGCAGCCCCCCAAACGACGGGACCCGTATTATAGGGGGCGGTGGTGCCGTCCATCAGGGTCGACTTGCCGTTGGATTCCATTTCGAGCTGCTGGAGGTAATCGGGCAGTTGCCCCAACCGCTGGTCATAGGGCAGCACGGCGCGGGTGGCATAGCCGCAGATCTGATTGTGCCAGATGCCGACCAAGGCCAGCAGCATGGGCATGTTCTCGTGCGGGGCGGCAGCGCAGAAGTGACGGTCCATCGCCTGCCCCCCGCGCAAGAACGCATCAAAGGCGCGTGGGCCAATGGCGATCATCAGCGACAGGCCGATGGGCCCCCAGACGGAATAGCGCCCGCCGACCCAGTCTTCGAAGCCAAAGACCTGATCTGCGTCGATGCCGAAATCGCTGGTCTTGTCCTGCGCTGTGCTCAGGGCGGCAAACTGCTTTGCCGGATCGCCGCCATTCTCTGTCATCCACGCACGTGCGGTACGGGCGTTGGTCATCGTCTCGATCGTGGTGAAGGTCTTGGAAGCGACGATCACCAATGTGGTTTTCGCATCAAGCCCGCGGAGCGTGTCCGAGATATGTGCCCCGTCGACATTCGACACGAAGTGGCAGCGCGGCCCGTCATGATAGGGCGAGAGCGCCTGTACCGCCATCGCGGGCCCAAGATCGGACCCGCCGATACCGATATTCACCACATCCGTGATGTCGCTGCTGCGGATCTGATCCGCGAAACCGCGCATCCGGTCGAGCGTATCATGGACGCCGGGCATCACATCCGCCCCATCCACCATCACCGCCCCGCCATCAAGGTTGCGCAGCGCGGTGTGCAGTACCGCGCGGTCTTCGGTCTCGTTGATCTTTTCGCCTGCGAACATCGCATCGCGGCGCGCAGGCACATCGGCGGCGTCTACCAGCGCCAGCAGCGCATCCATCGTATCGCGGTCAAGATTGGTTTTGGAGAAGTCGAACAACATGTCGCCGGTCTGCGCGCTGAATGTCTGGGCGCGATCGGCTGTGTCGAACAACGACAGGATAGAGCGGTCTTGCACCGCCGCCTGCATACGGATCAAATCATCAAAATGCGTCATGGTGCCCAATGTACTGTCGCCTCGTTCAATACTGCGCCGATGGGGGCCTGAAGGGCCGGCAGGCTTTGCGCCTGTTCCACCGCTACACGTTTTTCATCGCCAAAGATCACAAGATGCTTTGACATTGCACCTTCCAGCACCCTGCGCGACAGGGTGATGCGCCCGATGTCCTGCCCGTCGACATCGATCGGACAGAGCGCCGGTGCGTCCGCGGCCATCGCCGCCTCCAGCCCGTTTGACCCGGGAAAGAGCGAAGCCGTGTGCATATCCGCGCCCATGCCCAGCAACAGCACCGACAGCGGTAATCGGGATTCGATCTGGGGGGACAGTGTTTCTGCGGCCTCGGCCGAGGTCAGCCCGTCGATGTAGAAAGGGGTGAACGCTGCCTCGGCCGCGCGGCCCACCAGCAGGCGATTGCGCAAGAGCCGCGCGTTCGACATCTCGTGGTCGGGGTCGACCCAGCGTTCGTCACCCAGCATGACCTGCACCCGCGCCCACTCAAGATTGGCCGCGCTCAGGCTGTCAAAGATCGGCCCCGGGGTTGTCCCGCCCGGCACGGCAAAGCTGACCGTGTCATGGGACAGCAGGGCGTTCTTCAGCTCCCCCGCGATCAGATTGGCGAGGTCCATCGCAAGGACTTCGCGGTCGGCATATTCGATCAACTTCATGCAGAATACTCCCGCCATTGGCGCTGGTCACGGCGCATCAGTTCGTTGGCATCTGTCGGGCCGTCAGACCCGCTGTCGTAGGGTTTGGGCACGTCATTGCGCGCTTCCCAGCCCTGGATGATCGGGTCGGTCCAGGCCCAAGCGGCCTCTACCTCGTCGCCGCGCATGAACAGGGTCTGGTTGCCACGGATCACGTCCATGATCAGACGTTCATAGGCGTCTACCTGTTCAGCGCCTTCAGGCCCCAAAGCGTCGGCGAATGTCATATCCAAGGGCACGTCCACCAAACGCATGCCGCCCGGGCCCGGTTCCTTGATCGTCACGCCAAGGGTGATGCCTTCGTTCGGCTGCAAACGGATCGACAGAACGTTGCGGTGGCGGCCTGCGTCTTCGGCAAAAATCGAATGGGGCGTTTCCTTGAAGACGACCGTGATCTCGGAGGACCGCGCCGCCATGCGTTTGCCGGTACGTAGATAAAAAGGCGTGCCAGCCCACCGCCAGTTACTGATGTGGGTTTTCAGCGCGACGAAGCTTTCGGTGCGCGAGCGTGGATCCCCCACAGCGGTACGGTAACCGGGTTGTTCGGCCTCGTTGCACGGTTCTGCCTGATATTGACCGCGGGCGATGTGATGCGGCAGCACAGGGTCCAGCGCGCGGATCACCTTGAGCTTTTCATCGCGTACCGCGTCGGGGTCAAACCGCGCGGGCGGCTCCATCGCGATCAGGCACAAAAGCTGCATCAGGTGGTTTTGCACCATATCGCGCATGGCACCTGATTTGTCGTAATATTCGCCCCTGCCCCCGACGCCGACGGTTTCGGCCACGGTGATCTGGATGTGATCGACATATTGGCTGTTCCACAGCGGCTCGAACAGCATGTTGCCAAACCGCACAGCCATCAGGTTTTGCACCGTCTCTTTACCCAGATAGTGGTCGATCCGGTAGATCTGGCTTTCGTCGAAATACTTGGCGAGCGTGGCGTTAAGCGCCTGCGCGGTTTTCAGGTCGCGGCCAAAGGGCTTTTCGACGACGATCCGGCTTTGCGCGTCCGCCATGCCCCATTGTTGCAGACGTTCCGCCAGATCACCGAACAACGCGGGCGAGACAGAGAAATAATAGGCCTCTACCCGTTCGGTCCCGGCCATGAGCTTTTGCAGCTCGGCCCAGCCGTCTTCACCTTTGGCGTCAATCGCGACATATTCGAGCCGGTCGATGAACCCGTCCAGCTGCGCCTTCTCGTGCTCAAAGTCGCCGTTGAATTCGGCAATCGCCTCGCGGATCATCTGCTGGTAGCCCGCGCGGTCCATTTCTGTGCGCGCGGCACCAATGACACGGGCGTTTTCGGGCATCTGCCCTGCACAAAAGCGCCGGAACAAGCCCGGCAGGATCTTGCGGCGCGCCAGATCGCCTGTGCCGCCGAAAATCACCAGATCAAAAGGATCGACCGGAATGACGCGTGATACCATGTGGATGCTCCTTGTCGCGAGGCTACGACGTTTGGGTGCCGAGATGTGATGTTAGCGCAAACATACTGAGATTTCCGTTTTTCACAAGTCTGTGCACCAAATGACACGGGGTTTTATTGCGCATACCATTCGCATAGACAAAGAAAAGTAATTTATACAGGTGAGGTCCGGTTTCCTATGAAAGACGTTGTCGACGCAAATATCGGTAAATTTCAGGACCCTGCCCTGACGGCCAAGGGCGAACCCCGCGCGACTGTCAGCCTGACAAACCCGCAGACGCTGTGGTTCAACACCGGCACCCTGTGCAACATTGAATGTGTGAACTGCTATATCGCGTCCAGCCCGACGAATGATGCGCTGGTCTATATCACCGCCGACGAGGTGCGCGATTATCTGGGGCAAATCACGCAGCGCAACTGGCCGGTGACAGAGATTGCCTTTACCGGCGGCGAGCCGTTCATGAACCCGCAGATGATCGAGATCACCGAAGCCTCGCTGGCCGCCGGATATGACGTGCTGATCCTGACCAACGCCATGCGCCCGATGATGCGTAAATCGGTGCAAGCGGGGCTGGTGCGCCTGAACGAAGCCTATCCCGGCAAGCTGACATTGCGCATTTCCGTCGATCATTACCGCACCGATCTGCATGACGCAGAGCGCGGCGCGGGCGCGCTGGAAAAGACAGTGACCGGCATGAAATGGCTGCGCGACAATAACATCCGCATGGCCGTTGCAGGGCGGTCGGTTTTTGGCGCGACGGACGAAGACAGCCGCGCCGGATACGGGGCTTTCTATGCTGAACACAGCTTTGACATCGACCCGCAAGACCCTGGGATGACAGTGCTTTTCCCTGAGATGGATGAGACCGTCGAAGTGCCGGAAATCACCACCGCCTGCTGGGGAATCCTGGATAAATCCCCCGACGCGGTGATGTGTTCAAGCTCGCGTATGGTGGTAAAGCGCAAAGGCGCTGCGACCCCTGCCGTGCTGGCCTGCACCCTGCTGCCCTACACCGAAGAGTTCGAGCTGGGCCATTCGCTGGAAGAAGCGGAAAAAGACGTTGCCCTGAACCACCCTCATTGCGCCAAATTCTGCGTCTTGGGCGGGGCAAGCTGTTCGGCCTGACCCCGCGCCCGCACAGCATTAGGGGCGGATGATCGCGCCGACCTTGGGGTCGGCCTCCCCCCGTGCGAGGGTGGCATAGACCTCTTCCGCATCGGCCACGCCGTCATGTACCTGCACCTCCATCCAATCGGATGCGCTGGCCGCGATGCGTTTCCACGCGGCGGTGATCTGCGCCTCGATCTTGCCGGGGCCCCATTCCTCGCGCCGCTTGGCGACCTGTGAGGGCGCAAAGAAGAATTGCGGCTTGGGGCCATCCAACGGGGCTGTCGGGGTGAACTGATCCCAATGGCTCAGCCCGACAGCTGAGGAATGTTTCAGCTGATTTTTCAACGTGCTGTGAAGTTTGGCTTTGACCGTACTATTGCCGGACATATCGACATAGACGGATGAGACATGGTCCAGCGCGTCAATCTGGTCGTAGGTCAGCACCGTATCGCAATGCCCCAAGCCTTCGACAAAGGCGCGATTACCAGAAGACGTGAGGCCCACGATCTTGACCCCGCGCGCCTCTGCCTCGGCGAGGTAGCTGCACAGGCCCAATCCGGTCTTGGACGAGGCGCTGCCCACAATAATCTGCTTGGCACCGAAGAAGTCATTATCCAGCAGCCAGTCGTAAATCAGATACGACGTCGCCAGCAGCGGTTGCAGCAAGGCGCGCAGGTGATCCTCTGATGCGGGGGCGGTTTTGACGGGCGTGTACTGATTATAGATCAAGGGCAGTTTCGCGCGATGTGCCGCCGCATCCACCAGACCCGCCGCGCCTTGTTCAGGCGTGATCACCAGCTCGGATGCCATTGGATAAAAGCCATAAAGCCGCGTGCCGAGCTCAAGCACATCTGTGCGGCTTTCGACGACTTTTGCAGTCCCCCACACGGGCACGATCCCCCATCCGTTCTCGGATGTCGGGAAAAACTGCCAATAGCCGATATCGAAACCCGCCGCCGCATAGGTCACATTGTTCGATGTCACCGCGAAGCTTTCGATCGCAAGACGCGCCTGCCCCGGTGCCAGCGGCTCTCCCTCCGCCTCGAGCATGCGGGTTTCGGTGATTGCGTTTTGATTGACCAATATCTGTTGCACGTAGATGCCTCCCCCTCGTTTTGCTTTAGCCTACCCCAAACGCGCGGGCTTGAACCACCAATTGACATTGACGTTACGCCACAAAAATCAAGCCGGATTTAGTATCATTAAATTTCAACAACTTAGCCTGATGAGCAAGTGAATCCCCGCCTGCCAAGGCCGCAGGCATTGCACCCGATATGCCCCGTCTGCTATACAAAACCGCAAGATATAGAACCAGCAAGAGCTAGGCAGATTACGTGAACGACACGCCAGAAACCCCTGAAAACGATGACGAAATCCCGGCTACGCGCCCCGTGTATGATGGCCCGTCGGTCAATATCGAACACGAGATGCGGACATCCTATCTGGATTACGCCATGTCGGTCATCGTTTCGCGCGCCATTCCCGACCTGCGAGACGGGCTGAAACCGGTTCACCGCCGCATCATCTATTCGATGTATGAAAAAGGCATCACCCACGAAAAAGCCTACCGCAAGTCGGCAAAATCCGTGGGCGACGTGATGGGCTCCTACCACCCGCATGGGGACAGCGCGATCTATGACGCTCTGGTCCGCATGGCGCAGGACTTCTCTATGTCGCTGCCGCTGATTGACGGACAGGGTAACTTTGGGTCGATGGACGGCGATAGCGCTGCGGCGATGCGTTATACGGAATCCCGCCTTGATAAAGTCGCGTCCTTCATGACCGGCGATCTGGACAAGGAAACCGTTGATTTCATCGACAACTACGATGGCAAAGAACGCGAACCCACTGTTTTGCC
>NZ_DGMH01000050.1:46337-67155 GCF_002388305.1 Sulfitobacter sp. UBA4523 | reverse complement strand
ATGCTGGTCAATGGCGCGGGCGGTATCGCCGTTGGTATGGCGACCAACATCCCGCCGCATAACTTGGGCGAAGTGATCGACGCCTGTCAGGCCCTGATCGAGAACCCCGATCTGACCTCGGAAGAGCTGATCGAATACATCCCCGGCCCCGATTTCCCCACCGGCGGGATCATGTTGGGCCGTTCGGGCGCGCGCAAAGCCTATCTTGAGGGGCGCGGCAGTGTGATCATGCGGGCCAAAACTCGTGTCGAAGAGATTCGTAAGGACCGTTTCGCCATCGTCATCGACGAGATCTGCTATCAGGTGAACAAATCCACCATGATCGAAAAGATCGCCGAGCAGGTGCGCGAGAAGAAGATCGACGGCATCGCCCATGTTCAGGATGAATCTGACCGCAACGGCGTGCGGGTTGTGATCGAGTTGAAGCGCGACGCCACCGCCGAAGTGGTGATGAACCAGCTTTACCGTTTCACCCCGATGCAGACCTATTTCGGCTGTAACATGCTGGCGCTCAACGGCGGCCGGCCCGAACAGCTGACCCTGCGCAAGTTCCTGACATCCTTCATCGATTTCCGCGAAGATGTCGTCGCCCGCCGCACTGCCTATTTGCTGCGCAAGGCGCGTGAACGCAGCCACATCCTGTGTGGTCTGGCCGTGGCCGTTACCAATATCGACGAGGTCGTCGCGACGATCCGGTCCTCCGCCGATGCCGCTGAAGCGCGCGAAAAGCTGATGACCCGCCGTTGGCCCGCGGAACAGATCCTGCAATATATCGCACTGATCGACGATCCGACACATACCGCCAATGACGACGGCACCTATAACCTGTCCGAAGCACAGGCCCGCGCCATTCTGGAACTGCGTTTGCAGCGTCTGACACAGATCGGGGTGAAAGAGGTCACCGACGAGCTGGAAGAACTGGCCAAGAAGATCAAGGAATACCTTGAAATTCTGGGCAGCCGCGAACGGATCATGGGCATCATCTCGGAGGAGCTGGCCGAGGTGAAAGACCAGTTTGCCGTGCCGCGCCGCACAGAGATCGTCGACTGGTCCGGCGACATGGACGACGAAGACCTGATCGCGCGCGAGGATATGGTCGTGACCGTAACCTCCGGCGGCTATATCAAACGCACCCCACTGGTCGATTTCCGCAGCCAACGCCGCGGCGGCAAAGGTGTTTCGGGCATGCAAACGAAGGAAGAGGACGTCGTCACCACCCTCTTCGTTGCCAATACCCACACGCAACTGCTGTTCTTTACGACCGACGGCATGGTCTACAAGCTCAAGACCTGGCGTTTGCCCCAAGGCGGGCGCACGTCAAAGGGCAAGGCGATCGTCAATATCCTGCCCATCCCGACCGGCGTTTCCATTGCGGCGATTATGCCCGTGGACCGCGACGAAAAAGAATGGGACGATCTGCAGGTGGTCTTTGCGACATCCGCGGGCACCGTGCGCCGGAACAAGCTGTCGGATTTCACCAACGTCATGCGCAACGGCAAGATCGCCATGAAGTTCGAGGACGACCACGCCGACACCACGCTGATCAACGCACGCATCGCGTCGAATGACGATGATGTCATGCTGGTGACCAATTCGGGCCGCGCGATCCGCTTCCCTGCGACGGATGTGCGCGTCTTTAACAGCCGCGCCTCTGTCGGGGTGCGTGGGATCAAGCTGAACGGCGATGACAAGGTCGTCTCCATGTCGATCATCCGTCACTTTGACGCCAGCTCGGAAGAACGGACGGCCTACCTCAAGATGCGCCGCGCGATGGCCGGTCTGGCCGATGATGCGGAAGGCGACGAAGACGAAGCCCCCGCCGATCCGAATTTCTCGCAAGAGCGCTACGCCGAAATGTCCGCGGCCGAGAACCTGCTGCTGACAATCACCGAAAAAGGCGCGGGCAAACTGTCCTCAAGCCACGACTATCCCGTGCGCGGGCGTGGGGGCCTAGGTGTGACCGCGATGGACAAAGCGATGCGCGGTGGCGATATCGTCGCCTCCTTCCCTGTCGAGATGGATGATCAGATCATGCTCGCGACCTCTAAAGGGCAATCGATTCGCGTCCCGGTAGAGGGTATTTCCTTCCGGTCGCGCAGTGCCGGTGGCGTCAAAGTCTTTGACACCGGCCGCGGCGAAGTTGTGGTAAGCGTTGCCTGGATTGCAGACCAAGGTGATGAAACCGGCGAAGACGAGATCGCAACGCCTGAGGCGTAAGTCACCTGACAGAATGCTGAAAGCCGCCCCTCTTCCTGAGTGGGCGGCTTTTTTCTTTGCGCGCTAAAGATTGGAAACCCATAAAAAAACGCCCCCGAGGGGGCGTTTTCGAAACTCTCAGATCGTCAGATCTGTATTGCTTACGTACCGTTGGAACCGTTTGTGCCGTTTGCGTCGTCATCGTTGCTTGCGATAACTGCAACTGCAACGATAACCGCTGCGATACCACCGGCTGCGGCGGGGCTCAGGCCCTCAAAGCCAACGCCACCAGCGGCGCTTGGATCGATGCAACGACGCGCAATGATGCCATCGATTTCGGTAGGTGCTTGGCAAGCGTAGGTAACGCCGTTTTCGCCAACAACTGTGGTTGGGTAGCCGGCAACGCCGGAATCACCACCAACAGCGGCTTGGGTTGTAACTTGGGCGGAAGCTGCGCCGGCAGTCATCAAAAGCGCGGCGGCGAATGCTGTGAAGCGTGTCATAATAATTTCTCCAGTTTGCGAAGGTCAAAAATCTTGATCATCATATCGCATATTTCAGGCGCAATAGCAAACTTGATATTGACGCTAGGGTCATCAGATCAAGTAAATGCAATTCAACCGACCGTTTTCGGGCTCGGCCAGACTATAATGCATATAGAGTGCTGAATTTCTCCGTCAAATAAGAAAGCAAGGGTGCCTCGCTCGGCTGCTCCCCGGTGGCGCGCGTGATCAGATCCCGTGGAGCGTAAAGCCCGCCGTGGCGTTGGACATTCTCACGCAGCCAGCCCGTGGCCGCAGAAGTATCGCCCTGCGCCAATTGCGCATCCAGTTCCGGTACATCGCGGCGCAGCGCCGTATTCAGGCACCCGGCATAGACGTTGCCCAAGGAATATGTCGGGAAATAGCCGAACAACCCGACCGACCAATGCACATCCTGCAACACGCCGTTCGAGGGCCGGTCAACCGCATAGCCGAAATCGGCCTCGAACCTGTCGTTCCACGCGGCTTCCAGATCACCGACCTGCAGATCACCGGCCATCAAAGCACGTTCCAGATCAAACCGCAAAAGCACGTGCAGATTGTATTGCAGCTCGTCGGCCTCGGTCCGGATATAGCCGTCAGAGACACGGTTCACGATGCGGTAGAAGGTTTCTTCATCCGCTACGCCAAAATCACCGAAGGCATCGCGCATCTGACCGTAGAGCCAGCCGGTAAAGGCACGGCTACGTCCAAGCTGGTTTTCATAGATGCGGCTTTGACTTTCGTGCACCCCCATAGACACCCCCGCCCCAAGCGGCGTCAAAAGGTAGTCCTTGTCGATGCCCTGCTCATAGCAGGCATGTCCGACCTCGTGGATGGTGGAATAGAAACAGTTGAACGGGTCCAGCTCGTTGGTGCGTGTGGTGATCCGCACATCAAGCCCCGACCCGCTTGAGAACGGATGCACGGCCTTGTCGACACGCCCCATGGTCATATCATAGCCAAACGTGGTGGCGAGCTGACGTGTCAGCTTCATCTGGGTCTCCGCGTCAAAGCGGCCCTCTAGCACCGGCGGTGCTTCGGCGGCGCGCACGGCTTCACGCAGGCGCGTTAGTTCGGGGCGCAATGCGCCGAACATCGCCTCCAGCTCGGCGGCACGCGCACCGGGTTCATAATCATCCAGCATCGCGTCATAGACATCGCCGCCAGCAGCCAGCGCCTGCCCTTCTTCGCGCTTCAACGCGATCACATCGGCCAAGGTTGGCGCAAAGGCCGCGACATCATCGGCGGCGCGCGCCTCGGCCCAGATGCCCTGCGCCTCCGAGGTGACCCGAGCGATGCGCGCGGCAAGGGCGGCGGGCACTTTAGAGCTGCGCGCGTGACTGCGACGGATGTCACGCAGCTGCGCTTGTCCGACGGGGTTCAGCGCCGATTCGTCGATCCTGTCCAGCCATTCGGGAATGCGCGGATCAACACGGCGCGCATGAAGCACGCCTTCCATTGCCGCCATCTCCTCGCCACGCTGCGGGGCGGCCCCGCGTGGCATGACGGTCTCCTGATCCCAACCCAACCGGCCCGCGACCTGTGCCAGCGCCTCGGTTTCGCGCTGGAACGCCATCAGCTCATCAAAAGCACTCATCAGGATTTTCCTCGTACAGATGTCGGAATGGGATAGGCGCTCAGGAAGCGGGCGCGCAGGATCAGCACCCACAGCACCACGGCAAGCACCTGATGGAAGATCGCGATATGTACCGGTGCGGCGTTGATCACGGTCACAATGCCCAAGGCAATCTGCCCCAGCATCGCGATCATCATCAGGTTGAACGCTTTGCGCGTATTGGGATGCGCCGATTTACGGCCCCGCAGCCAGACCACGATCGCAAAGGCAAACAGCAGATAGCCCGCCATGCGGTGCATAAACTGCACCAGCCCGGGGTTCTCAAAAAAGTTGCGCCAGACCGGCGTGATGCTGAAGGCGTCAGGCGGAAAGAACTGCCCCTGCATCAACGGCCAATCGACAAAGAACCGCCCCGCATCGATCCCTGCGACCAGCGCGCCCAACAGGATCTGCAGGAAGGCAAAATGCAACAGGCCCGTGGACATGCCGAAAAGCTTCGCCTCCTTGGCGCGTCGTGCCTGCATCAGGTCACGCTCGCTTCGGCCCAATAGCAACGCATACCAGGTGATGAACCCAAGAATGACAAAGGCAAGCCCCAGATGCGTGGCCAAACGGTAGCTGGCGACATCCAGAACCGCCTCTCCGGTGGTGACGCCCGACGACACCATCCACCAGCCGATCGCACCCTGCAGACCGCCAAGACCGCCCAACACAAGCAAACGCCCGGACCAGCCAACGGGGATCTGGCGACGCAAGAGAAACCACAAGAACCCGACAGCCCAGACCAGACCAACCACCCGCCCCAACTGCCGATGGCCCCATTCCCACCAGTAGATTGCTTTGAAATCAGACAGTTCCATCCAGGAGTTCTGGACCTGAAACTCGTCAATCTCTTGGTATTTGGCGAATTCCGACTGCCAGTCCGCCTCGTTCATCGGCGGCATGGCTCCGGTAAAGGGCTTCCATTCGGTGATGCTCAGGCCACTGTCGGTCAATCGGGTCAGACCGCCTACGGCGATCATCACAAAGACCAATGCGAATAGGATGAACAGCCAGATACGGATGCCACGGCGTGCCCCACCCCGCCCGCGGTCAATGCCGCCAGCCTGTGCCACGGGGCGCGTGGCCTGCGCCTCGCCTACGTCCTCGAACAGCTTTCGTTTTTCGGCCATGGTGCCTCTCGTCTGCTAGGGTTTGTGCAGAAGTAGGACACAAGCGCACAAAGGTCTAGCCGCGCTCTTTCCAACGTACCATCTGTCGCAGGGTGCCGTGCAAGGTCTGCACATCGGCACGGGTCAGCGGCAGGCGCGACCACATGTTGCGCAGGTTGATCTTCATGCTGGCGGCCTTGTGCTCGGGGTAGAAAAAGCCGGCGGTGTCCAGACGGTCCTCGAAATGCCGTGCGAGATGTTCGATCTCGCTGTTGTCGGCCCAGTCGGTGCCCGCCATCTCGACCTGCTCGGCCACGACATCGCCCTGCGCACGCATCCACTCATAGCCCATCAGCAACACACATTGCGCAAGGTTAAGCGAGGCAAAGGCAGGGTTTACCGGGACCGAGACAATCGCATTCGCGCGGCTGATATCATCATTCTCAAGCCCTGCCCGTTCCGGCCCGAACAGCACCGAGACACGGCGGCCCTCGCGGATCATCTGCGCGGCTTTGGCCATAGCCGCTTCAGGACTATAAACTGGCTTGGTCAGATCTCGATCGCGCGCCGTGGTGGCAAAAACAAAGGCAGCATCGCCCACGGCGCCGGCGACATCATCATAGATCACCGCCTCATCCAGCAACCGCCCCGCACCAGATGCCATGGCAACGGCCGAAGGGTTCGGCCAGCCGTCACGCGGCGCGACAATGCGCATGCGATCAAGGCCAAAGTTCCACATGGCCCGAGCGGCGGCACCGATGTTTTCGCCCATCTGCGGGCGCACAAGCACAAAGGCCGGGATCTGCGGGTGTTCTACTGTATCATTCATGGGCACCTCATACGCGCGCGGCGCGCACCTCGCAAGAACGACGGGGCGCTGCATCCGCCTTCCAAATGGGAAAAAATCCTCGCCGAAGGCATAAAAGTTTTTCTTTCCCCGCGTGATCCGCTAATTGACGCGCAATAATGCAAAGGACAGCAAGCCATGGATACGCCCGAACAGCCGCAGCTTTACCTGATTACCCCGCCCGAGCTTGAACTCTCCAGCTTTCCCGACCAGCTGGCGCGTGTGCTGGATGCGCATGACGTGGCCTGCGTGCGTCTGGCGCTCAGCACCCGTGACGAAGATCGCGTGATGCGCGCGGCGGATGCGCTGCGGGGCGTCACCGACGCGCGTGACATTGCGCTGGTGATTGCGGATCACACTTTGCTGGCGGAACGGCTCGGGCTTGATGGCGTGCATCTGTCGGATGCGGCGCGCTCCGTGCGTCATGCGCGCAAGACCTTGGGCGATGACGCCATTGTCGGCAGCTTTTGCAACGGCTCGCGTCACGACGGCATGGCCGCAGGCGAAGCGGGTGCGGATTACATCAGCTTTGGTCCGGTGAACGCGTCCCTGCTGGACGATGGCACCCACGCCGAACAAGACCTGTTCCAGTGGTGGTCCGAAGTGATCGAAGTGCCGGTCGTCGCCGAAGGCGGGCTCAACACCGATCTGATCCGCGCGCTCACCCCCGTTACCGACTTTTTCGGCATCGGGGATGAAATCTGGACCAGCGAAACACCCCAGCAGGCGCTCGCTGATCTGATTGCCGCGATGAAGTAACCGCGCAGGGCGGGTGTTACAGGAACACCCGCTCTACGAACCAATAGGCCCCGATGACCGCAATCGCGACCGACGCCGGAATGGCGACAAAGCGACGGTAGGGTGCCGCGACCTGACGGAACTGCACCGACAGGAAACACCCGGTAAAGACCAGCGCCAGCGGGATCAGGAACACCGGCACCGGTGCCTCCAGCAGCGCGGCCACGGCGGGCATCGGCACGATGCACAGCGCCAGCGCAATCACCGTCAGCGCCACATAAAGCCCCTTGGCCGCACGCGGGTCACCCTGCCCGCGCATCACCCGCAGCGCTTGCCAGACACAGAGGAACATGACGGCAATCACGGTGAGCTGCCCGATCTCTACCCCGATGTTGAACCCGATGAGCGCAGGGATGAACTGGTCTTGCGGCAAGCCGAATTCCCCCAGCACCGAGGCAAAACCAAGCCCGTGCAACAGACCAAAGCCAAAGATCACCAGCGGTCTCCACGGGCTGAGCCCTGCAAGAAAGATATTCTCGACCGCGACATAGACGATAGAGGCGGCGATCAGCGGCTCGACAATGCTGCCGGGGACAGTCACCCAGCCAAGCGCGCCAAGCGCCAATGTCACCGTATGCGCTGCCGTAAACGCCGTAACCTGCCAGATCAGCGGGCGCAGATGTGTCGACAGGAAAAACAGCCCCAGCACGAACAGGATATGATCCAGCCCCTTGGGCAGGATGTGGTCAAACCCGACGGGAATATAGCTGGCAAACGCCTCCCACGCGGATTGCTGTCCGCCGCCCGCAAGCAAAATTTCGGGGCTTTCCGCGCCACCGTCCAGATAACCGGTATAGGGGTTTTCGACCCCTTGTTGGCGCAGGACCAGCGCGCCCGACCCATCGGGCCATGCCACCACCAGCCCGCGCGTGTCTTGCGGCACCGTGCCTTGCAGCGACCATTCGGCGATGCGGGGCAGCTCTGGATTCACATCTTCGGGAAGCGTCAGCGCGACTGCCTCCAGCGCCACAGGCTCCCCATCGGCGCGCAGCAGCGGTAGCGCGTTCCACTGGGCCAGCAATTCCGGCGCACGGGCCGCGACCTCATCGGCGGGCAAGGCACGCAAGCTGTCGTAATCGCTGGCATTTTCGGCATCATTCGTATCGGCTACCGCATCCAGATCAATGCCGGACATCAGCGCCTCTAGGTTTACGCGCAGATCAAGCGTGACCTGACCGTCGCTGCTTTGCACGTCGGCGATGGTCGGCACGACTTCATGCGCCTGCGCGAGCCCTGCCATCCCACTTGACAAAACCAGCGCATAGGCCAGCTTGAGTATCAGTTTATAAAAGGTTGTTGTCATGTTTCTGTCCCGTTTCGCACTCGTACTATCATTCTTATTACCAACTTCGGCTGTCACTGCGCATGAATTCTGGTTGGACGCGCCCGCGTATCAAGTACAGACCGGCACCGAAATAACAACCGACATCCGCAACGGTCAGTTGTTCGAGGGCACACGCCTCGCCTATTTCCCGAACAGCACCGAACGGTTTGACGTGACTTTTGACGGGGAAACCACACCGGTCGCAGCGCGCATGGGCGATATCCCGGCGCTGAAGATGACCGCGCCGGATCAGGACGGGCTGGCAATCATCGCGCATCAGGCCAAGGCGACAATGCTGACCTATAAAGACTGGCAAACATTCGTCGGATTTACCGTGCATAAGGATTTCATGCAGGCATTGGCCGAGCACCGCTCGAAGGGTTACCCCCAAGACAAGGTGCGCGAACGCTATAGCCGCTATTCCAAGGCGCTGATCGCGGTCGGCGACGGACAAGGTGAAGACAAAGCCTTGGGGCTTGAAACCGAACTTGTCGCGCTCACCAACCCCTACACGCTTGCGGCCGATCAGCAGATGGAGGTCGCGCTGACCTACCAGCAAGAGCCGCGCCGCGATGTGCAGGTTGAAGTCTATGAACGCGACGCGGACAAGAACGTCACCGTGACCAAATACCGGACGGATGACGCGGGGCACGTCCAATTTCCGGTTACCGCGGGGATGACCTATCTGGTGGATGCCGTGGTGCTGCGCCCTGCCCCGGACGTGGAAACCACCCCCACCAGCCCCCAATGGGAGAGCCTTTGGGCATCGCTGACATTTGCCGTGCCGGAATAGGCCTTTTCGCGCCGCCGCGCCTTGCGCCCGCCATATCGGTTGGGCCATACCGGCGGCATGACACATACACCTGACATTCTCTGCATCGGTTCCGTGCTTTGGGACATTATCGGCCGTGGCGATACGGTCATGCGGCAAGGCTCTGATATGCCCGGTCGCATCTCGCGTCTGCCCGGTGGCGTTGCGCTGAATATCGCGATGGCGCTGGCCCGCTTTGGGCTGTCCCCCGCCCTCATCAGCGCCGTCGGCCGCGACCCTGAAGGAGACGAGCTGATTGCCGCGTGCAAGCTGCGCGGGCTGCATACGGATCATGTGTACCGCTCGGATGATCTGCCCACGGACCGCTATATGGCGGTCGAGGGCACCAACGGCCTGATCGCCGCCATTGCCGATGCCCATTCGCTTGAGGCTGCGGGCGATAAAATCTTGCGCCCGTTCGAAGACGGATCGCTGCCCACCCCCTACCGCGGGGCCGTTGCGTTGGATGGCAACCTGACGCTGGACCTGCTATCGCAAATGGCGCGTAGCCCGCTGCTTGAGCATGCTGATCTGCGCGTCGCTCCTGCGTCGCCGGGCAAGGCGCAACGGCTCACACCGTTTTTGCAGGCGGAACGCGGTACGCTTTACGTCAATCTCGAAGAAGCGGGTCTGCTGTGTCAGGCGACATTCGACAATTCGCGCGATGCGGCCACGGCGCTGCTGTCGCGCGGTGCCGTGCGCGCGGTGGTCACCGATGGCGGCAATCCCGCGACGGTGGGTGCGCCAAGTGGTCTGATAACCCAGAACCCGCCGCCCGTCTCTGTCACCCGCGTCACCGGTGCCGGTGATACGTTCATGGCCGCCCATATCGCGGCTGAAATCAAAGGGGCGGCACCAGACGCGGCCCTGACCCAAGCGCTTAGTGCCGCTGCCCAATATGTTTCTGGAGAGACCAAAATATGATTCCCCTGCACCGCTCTGCCGAAGTCGCCAAAGCCCATGCGAATGGCACCCCCGTTGTTGCGCTGGAAAGCACGATCATCACCCACGGGATGCCCTATCCGCAAAACCTAGAGGTCGCGCGTCAGGTCGAGGCGGATGTGCGTGAGGCCGGTGCGATCCCCGCCACCATCGCTGTGATCAACGGACGGTTGCACATCGGGCTCGAGGACGACGAGCTGTCAGCATTGGCGCAAGCCAAGAATGTCTCCAAACTGTCGCGTGCCGATATGGCGGCCTGCATCGCCACGGGCGGCACCGGCGCCACAACGGTTGCCGCGACAATGATCGCCGCCCATCTGGCCGAGATCGCGGTTTTCGCCACCGGCGGTATCGGCGGCGTGCATAAGGGCGCAGAAGACAGCTTTGATATCTCTGCCGACCTGATGGAACTTGCCCAAACGCCCGTGACCGTTGTCGCCGCGGGGGCCAAGGCCATTCTGGATGTGGCCAAAACGCTCGAGGTGCTGGAAACCCAAGGCGTGCCGGTGATCACCGTCGGCCAAGACAGCTTCCCCGCCTTCTGGAGCAGCACCTCCCCGCTGAAATCGCCCCTGCGCATGGATAACGCGACTGATATCGCCGCCGCCCATAAAATGCGCGGCCACATGGGTCTGCCCGGGGGGCAGCTGGTCGCCAACCCGATCCCGAAAGAGGATGAAATCGCCGCCGCTGATCTGGCACCCATCATCAAGGCCGCCCAAGCTGATGCCAATACCCACGGCATCAGCGGTAAGGCCGTGACCCCCTATCTGTTGCAGCGCATCTTCGAACTGACCGAAGGCCGGTCGCTGACCGCGAACATCGCATTGGTGCGCAACAACGCCCGTTTTGCGTCCAAAATTGCGGCTGCACTTATGTCAAAAGACGCATAAAGCTTAATTATTATGCGTCCTCCATTGTAGCAACGCGTGAAACGCCCTAGCTCTAACGCATTGCTGCAGTGGGATAACCTTCATTCATGAACACACCGTTTACGCCGCCCCTTCCTCCCGCACCGCGCCGGACTTTGTTCGCGCGGATCAGGGCTTCGTTCCTGACGGGGCTGGTGGTGATTGCGCCGGTCGGCCTCACGATCTGGCTAATCTGGACCGTAATCGGCTGGATCGACGGGATCGTGCTGCCGATGGTCCCGCTGGCCTATCACCCTGATCGGCTGATCCAGACGTATTTCGGGTTGGACCCGTCTGCCCAGATCAACGTGCGCGGCATCGGTGTGATCATCTTCTTGCTGTTCACGGTCATCGTCGGTTGGCTGGCCAAGGGCATCATCGGCCGGTCGTTCATCCGTTTCGCCGAAAGTCTGGTAGAGCGTACACCTGTGGTGCGGACCATCTATTCCGGCATCAAGCAGATTTCGGAGACGATTTTCGCCCAGTCAGAGCGCAGCTTTGAAACCGCCTGCATGATTGAATACCCGCGTAAAGGTATATGGGCGCTTGGTTTTATCTCTATCCCCGCAAAGGGAGAGGTCGCCGCCGCAGGGGGTGAAGGGTCGAACCTTGTGGGGGTGTTTGTGCCGACCACGCCCAACCCGACCTCGGGCTTTTTGTTGTTCGTGCCGCAAAAGGATGTGACCGAGCTCGACATGTCGGTCGAGGACGCGGCCAAGCTGGTGATCTCTGCCGGTCTGGTCTATCCGCCGAAGAAACCCGTGCCGGTGGACCCATCCGCGACCCCGCGGCCTGACCGCATTTCCCCTAGCTGAACATCTTGCGCAGATCGACTGAACTGCACTTGCCTACGCTGTCGATATCGGTTTGCAGAAACCGCTCGGCCGAGGTGCGGCCCGCGGATTTAAGCGCGGTGATCACCGCCCCGTTCGGCACGCTTTTGGTAGCGGTGGACAGCTGTGACATCAGATCATCATCAGCGATCATGTGAATCCGCAACCGCTGCATCTGACCTTCCTCGACACGTCCCTGATCCAGCAGGTTCTGCACAAAGTGGATCGCACGAAGTTCGCGTAACAGGCTGGAATTAAAGCTGATTTCATTCACTCGATTGTGGATCATCTGCGGCGTGGTGGGCAGTTCGTCCCGTTCAAGCGGGTTGATATTGATGATGACGATGTCCCCCGGCAGGTCCGAGGAATACAGCGGGAAAAGCGCCGGATTGCCGGTATAGCCCCCGTCCCAGAACGCCTCGCGCCGGCCCGATTTCGGATCCTCCATCTCGATCGCCTGAAACAGCGTCGGCAGACAGGCAGAGGCGAGGATCGCGTCCGGCGTGATCTCTTCTTTCTCGAAGACGCGGATCTTGCCGTCGCGCACTTTGGTCGCGCTGACAAACAGCCGTGGTCCCGCCGCTTGGCAGATATGTTCGTAATCAAACGTCTCGACAATATCGCGCAGCGGGTTGCGATAGAGCGGGCCGTAGACATAGGGCGACACGATCTGCGTCATCGCCGTGCTGAGCATGACCGGCCAGCTATAGGCCATCGCCTGACTAAGCGCACCGACGCCAAAGGGGGCCATCCAGCCGTTCAGATGCAGGTTCCTGACACCGGCGACCCTGTCCCACAGCCAATCCAGATTATCGCGCGCGGCCTGATGCCCGCCCTTGATCAGCCCCGCCTTCAACGCAGCGCCGTTCAGCGCGCCAGCCGATGTGCCGGAAATACCGCTGATCTCAAGCTCTGGCTCTTCCAGCAGCCGGTCAAGCACGCCCCAGGTGTAAGCCCCATGCGCGCCGCCGCCCTGTAGGGCAAGGTTGATCTGTTTTTTCTGCATCTAGACGCTCCGCCAATCGGCGCGCGCGAGGTATCCCCGCGCCCGCGTGTTATATCACAAGGCGGTCCAGCCACCATCGACGCTGATCGTTGTACCGGTGATCTGGTCCCCCGCCTCGGAACATAGGAAAGTCGCGGTGCCGCCCAGTTGTTCGACCGTGGCGAATTCTTTCGACGGTTGACGCTTGAGCATGACGTTCTTGATCACCTCTTCGCGCGACATGTCGTATTCTTTCATCGTGTCAGGGATCTGCTTTTCCACGATATCGGTCAGCACATAGCCCGGGCAGATGGCATTGCAGGTGATCGGGTCTTCGGCCGTTTCCAGGGCGGTGGTTTTGGACAGCCCTACGATCCCGTGCTTGGCCGCAATATAGGCGGATTTATAGGGTGAGGCCGTCAGCCCGTGCGCCGAAGCGACGTTGATCACGCGGCCCCAGCCCGCCTCGCGCATCATTGGCAGAGCCACCGCCGTGGTGTGAAACGCAGAACTGAGGTTGATGGCGATGATCGCGTCCCATTTCTCGGTCGGGAAGCTGGGGATCGGCGCGACATGCTGGATGCCCGCGTTATTCACCAGAATATCGCAGCGCCCTGCATCGGTGATCAGCTGGCGGCATTCTTCGGCTTTCGACATATCCGCCTTGATATAGCGCGCGGTCACGCCGGTTTCGGTGGCGATGTCTTTCGCAATAGCGTGGTCTTCGTCGCGGTCGGTAAAGGAGTTCAGCACAACATCCGCCCCTGCCCGCGCCAATGCCCAGGCAATGCCAAGCCCAATACCGGAATTGGACCCCGTGATGACTGCTGTTTTTCCTGAAAGTTCGATGCTGTAAGCCATGAAAATCTCCTAGCGTTTCTGCAGGTGCATCATGGCGGGCTGCGAAACGAATGGAAACGGCTAATTCCGCGCCCCGGCGGAATGCCCCTGCTGCCCGGACATATGCCGGATCACGGGCAAAAAAAAACGTCCGCACGAAGCGGACGTTAAGTTATTGAGGCAGGTTTCATACAGGCAAGAAACCTATCGAGCAGTGAGTTCGTTATACGCAATTCGCCGCCGTAATTCAAGCTTAAAGTTTGAACTGTAGCCGCCGCATCGCTAAGGAATACGCTAATAAAACAAGGGCAGAGCGGGATTGTTGCTAAAATGGCGTTTAAATTTTTCCAAAGCTGTCGGGCAGTTGCAGCTGTTTCTTCACTGATTCTTCTCAGTGGATTCGCCCGCGCCGAGCCCGCACATGGTATATCTATGTATGGGGACCCTGCTCTCCCACCTGATTTTGTGTCGCTGCCCTATGCCAACCCGGACGCACCCCAAGGCGGCGCGATCGTTCTGGGCAACACCGGCGGGTTTGACAGCCTCAATCCCTTCGTGCGCAAGGGCACCTCTCCGTGGCAGTTGCCGTTCTTTACCCATGAAAGCCTGATGGGCCGTTCGTGGGATGAACCTTTCGCGCTTTACGGGCTTTTGGCCGAATCGATTGAGGTCCCGGAGGACCGGTCCTGGGTCGAATTCACCCTGCGACCCGAGGCGCGTTTCTCCGATGGCAGTCCGGTCACCCCCGAAGATGTGATCTTTAGCTACGACATGCTCGGCACTGAGGGGCACCCGCGCTACCACGGGCTTTATGCCCAGATCGACAGCATCACCCAGACCGGTCCGCGCAGCGTTAAGATGGTGTTCAACACCGACAACCGAGAGCTGGCACTGCTGGCAGGGATGCGCCCGATCCTGAGCAAGGCGCAATGGGAGGGCCGCGATTTCGCCAATGCCCCGCTGGCGGAGATACCGCTCGGCTCCGGCCCATATGTGGTCAGCGATTATAAGGCGGGCAAACAGGTCACCCTGACGCGCAACCCTGACTACTGGGGCAAGGATGTGCCGTTTCGCAAAGGCACCCATAACATCGACGAGATAAAGCTCGACTTTTATGGCGACGCGAATGTGCTGTTCGAGGCGTTCAAGGCCGGAGAGATTTCCGCCCTGCGCGAATTCAACGCCGAAAGCTGGGCGACGCAATATGACTTCCCCGCCGTGCAGCGCGGTGATGTGGTCAAATCCACCTTCGCCCATAGCAAACCCTCGGGCATGACCGGATTGGTCATGAACACCCGCCGCGCGCCCTTTGACGACATCCGTGTGCGCGAGGCGCTGATCGCGGCCTTTAACTTCGAGTATATCAACGAGACGCTGACCGGCGGGGCGCAACCGCGCATTACTTCTTATTTCTCGAACTCCCCGCTGGCGATGCAAGACGGCCCCGCCACCGGCCGTGTGGCCGAGTTGTTGACCCCCTTTGCTGATGATCTGCCCGCCGGCGCGCTTGACGGCTATGCGCTGCCCGTGTCCGACGGGTCCGCCCGCAACCGCGCGGGCATCCGCCGCGCCATGGGCGCGCTGGCCGACGCGGGATTCAGCGCCGACGGCGGCACCATGCGGGGGCCTGACGGGCAGCCCTTGTCGTTCAGCATCCTGCTGTCCAAAGGCAGCAGCGAGAATATCGCCATTGCCGAGCTTTATATCCAGGCGCTGGCCCGTCTGGGCATCACCGCCCGCGTGGACGCTGTGGATGATGCGCAATTCGTCGCGCGTAACGCGGCCTTCGACTTTGACATGGCCATCTTCCGCCGCGCCCTCTCGCTGAGCCCGGGCAACGAACAACGCTATTACTGGGGGTCGGAGGCAGCCGATCAGGAAGGCAGCCGCAACCTGATGGGGGTGAAATCCCCTGCCATTGACGCGATGATCGATACGATGGTCGGGGCCAGCAGCGCCGAGGATTTCACCGCCGCCACGCGCGCGCTGGATCGCGTGCTGACCGCCGGGCGCTATGTCATCCCGTTCTGGCAGTTCACTGAAGACCGCATCGCGCATGTCGCAGCGATGAAATACCCCTCCCACGTGCCGCTGTATGGCGACGGGCCGAACTATATGCCCGAGGTCTGGTGGATTGAACCGGCCCAGTAAGAGACGCGTATAGGTATCAGGGGCCGGTGCCTGCGGCGTAGCGGCCCTTCGGGGAGAGTTTATTTGGCAAAATGAAGCGCGGGCCTGTCGGTTAGGTGAGCGATGTGACCCAAAGGATGGTGGCGTCCTCATCGCTGGTAGAGACGACGTTATGCCCCATCGTCGCATCATAATAGGCGCTGTCGCCGCGGCGCATTTCGACGGGTTCGTAAAATTCGGTGTATAGGGTGATGACGCCGGTCAGCACGTAAAGGAACTCTTCCCCGTCGTGGCGCACCCAGCCGTCGAACTCATCCATCCGGCGGGCACGGATACGCGCGCGGTAGGGAAGCATCTGCTTTTTGCGCAGCGTATCGGCCAGCATCGTGTGCTCGTAGGTGGTCGTCGCCTTGGCCGCCCCCTCGCCCGATTTGGTGACTGCCATGCGCCCGTTGATCTGCCCCGCCGAGGGGGGCGTAAAGAGCTGTGGCACCGAGATTTCCAACCCCACGGCGAGCTTTTTCAGCGCCTCATAGGTGGGCGACATCTGGCCGTTCTCGATCTTGCTGAGCGTGGAGCGGGCCAGTCCGGCCTGATTGGCGGCTTGCTCCAGCGTCCAGTTGCGCGCCTTGCGCAGCTCGCGCACGCGCGCCCCCAGATCAACAGGCGGGGCGGTTTCCGTCTCGCCGCTTTCGCGGGCGATCTGGATCATGGATTTCGGGCCGTCTTGCGTCATGCGCTGGCTATAGCGTCGCGCCGGAGCGCTTGCAACGCTGCTGCGCGCGGGGTAGCGATTGGGCATGCTGTCCGTCTCTGCGTCCACCGGCTTTGCGCCTTGCCCCGCCCCGTTCAATCTTGCCGCCCATGTTCTGGGTCGCGCCGCCGATTTGGGCGACAAGACGGCGCTTGCCATTGTTGGGCCCGATCGCGTTGAGGCGTGGCGTTTCGACCAGCTTGAGGCCGCCGTGCGCGGCACCGCGACGGGGTTGCTGGGCATCGGGCTGCGCCCGGGGGACATCGTGCTGATGCGCCTTGGCAATACTGTGGATTTCCCGCTGGCCTATCTGGGCGCGCTGGCCGCAGGCTTGGTGCCTGTCCCCACCGCCGCCGCACTGACAGAGCCGGAGGTTGCCGCGATCATCGCCACCCTCGCGCCCAAGTCGGTCTTGCGCGATCCCGCCGTGCCCTGTCCGCCGAATGACACCACCGTTGATCTGGCCCAGCTCAGGTCCATGCGCGATTTGCCCGCGGCCCCCTGGCATATGGGAGACCCCGACCGGCTGGGCTATATCATCTATACCTCTGGCACGTCGGGCCGGCCGAGCGCGGTGATGCATGCACATCGCGCCATCTGGGCGCGACAGATGATGGTGCGCGGATGGTATGACCTGAAGCCCGAGGATCGGGTCATGCATGCAGGCGCGTTCAATTGGACCTATACGCTGGGGACCGGCCTGATGGACCCCTGGACCGCCGGTGCCACCGCCTTGATCCCGGCTGCGGGCGTGGCACCTGCGGATTTACCTGCCTTGATGGCGCGGCATGAGGCGAGCCTTTTTGCAGCCGCTCCGGGGGTGTACCGTCAGATCCTGAAACACCACGACCGGATCAACGTGCCAAGCCTGCGCCACGGGTTGAGCGCGGGGGAAAAGCTGCCCTCGGCCGTTGCCCGCGCGTGGCAGGCTGCCAGCGGCACGCCGATCTTCGAGGCCTACGGTATGTCGGAGTGTTCGACCTTCCTCTCCGCCTCTCCCGACCGTCCGGCGCGGGCCGGCACATTGGGCCAGCCTCAGGACGGGCGTCGCATCGCGTTGATCGGGACGGAAGGCCCGGTAGAGATCGGCCAGGAAGGCACCATCGCGATCCACAAGAGCGACCCGGGGCTGATGCTCGGCTATCTTGGCGCGCCGGATCAAACGGCCCAGAAATATCAGGGGGACTGGTTCCTGACCGGCGACCAAGGCGTCATGGGCACCGATGGGCAGATCACCTATCTTGGGCGCAATGACGATATGATGAACGCAGGCGGGTTCCGCGTCTCGCCGATCGAGGTGGAACAAACCCTCGCCAAATTCCCCGGCATCCATGCGGTCGGCGCGGCGGAGGTCGAGGTTAAACCCGACGTGACCGTGATCGCGGCCTTCTATACCGCCGACAGCCCGCTGGACGAGGCCGCGCTGGCCCTTTATGCACAAGACAACATGGCGCGCTACAAGCAGCCGCGTCTTTTCATCCACCTGCCAGAGCTGCCGATGGGCGCGAATGGCAAACTGCTGCGCCGGTCCTTGCGTGCAGCCTATGAGGCACAACGATGACCCAGACGATCAAGCTTGATATCATGTCCGACCCGATTTGCCCTTGGTGCTATATCGGCAAGGCCCATCTGGACCGCGCACTGGAAAGCGAGCCGGACCACCCTTTCGCGATCGAATGGCACCCGTTCCAGCTTAACCCCGACATGCCTGCCGACGGGATGGACCGCCGTGCCTATCTGGAAGGCAAGTTCGGCGGCAAGGAAGGTGCGGTGCGGGCCTATGCCCCGGTGGTGGAACATGCCGAGAAAGCCGGTCTCAAGATCAACTTCGAGGCGATGCAGCGCACCCCCAACACGCTGAATGCCCATCGGTTGATCCACTGGGCCGGGATCGAAGGGCGCCAAACCGCTGCGGTATCGGCGTTGTTCAAAGCCTATTTTGTTGATGCGCGCGATATTGGCGATGCCGAGGTGCTCGCCGATATTGCCGACGGGATCGAGATGGATGCATCTGTTGTGACGCGTCTATTGGCGACGGATGAGGATATGGAAGACATCCGCAAACGCGACGCGCACAGCCGCGAGATGGGCATCAACTCCGTCCCGACCTTTATCGTGGGCGGGCGTCACGCAGTGCCGGGCGCGCAGCCGCCCGAGCTTTGGAAAAAAGTTCTGGCCGAGCTGCGCAACGAAGGCTGAGGCCACGCGCCCGCACTGGCGATATGGGGCAGAAAGGCTTTGCCTTTGTGCTGAAACCCGCCTAGAATCAATCGGATAAAGGGGCAAAGACCCCTATCCAGATCGAGCGGGCAGCATGAAATACGATATCCCCTTTCCCTTTATGGGACGCGGGCGGGCGACGGTGGTTTCACCGGCGGCGCGCCCGTCCAGCTTCACACCCTCCACGCCAATGACGCGGACGATCCTGACCTATGGCGGGTTCGACGGCTTCCACACCGGTCACGCCGACTGGCTACGGCAGTTGGCCCGTATGGGCAGCGATCTGGTCGTCGGCTGCCAGAGCGAACAGTTCTGTCATCGTGCGGGGCGTCCGGCGCATCTCGGCTTTGCCGCCCGCCGTGCGGTGCTGGAGCGGTGCCGCTACGTCTCGCGGGTCATTCCGCTTGAGACATGGGATCAGGTGCGCAGCGATATCGTGAATTACAACGTCTCGGTATTGGCCCTGCCCGCGCATCTTCCCCTGCCGGTGTCGGGACTGGACGAGATCGTTCAGGTACTGCGTTTGCCGGTGACCACCCGCGAGACAGAGCCGCGCCAGCGCGCCCAAGCCAGCTGACGGCGCGACGCCGATTGCACTATCTGTAAGGCAGCCTTATGAACACCATAGGCTGCGCCCTGCGGCCCACCGTCACGATGGAGCCGATGGATGACCGACGACCGCCCCGACATCAACATGAACCGCCCCGAGTTTGTGGCGCTGATTGCGATGATGTTTGCAATCATTGCTTTCTCGACCGATGCAATGCTGCCTGCCCTGCCCGAGATCGGCGCAGAGCTGTCGCCTTTGGATATGACCAAAGTCCCGTTGATTGTGACCGCCTTTATCCTGGGCATGGGCATGGGCACTTTTGTCACCGGCCCTCTGTCGGATGCTTTCGGGCGCAAGAATATCATCTACCTCGGGTCTGCAATCTATATCTCGGGGGCTGTGGTGGCGTGGTTAAGCCAATCACTTGAGGTGATGTTGATCGCGCGGGTCGTGCAGGGTGTGGGGGCTGCGGGCCCTCGGGTCGTGGCGCTTGCGGTGATCCGCGATCTGTATTCCGGCCGGCAGATGGCCAAGATCATGTCTTTTGTTATGATGATATTTGTCGTGGTTCCCGCTTTTGCACCTGCGATGGGGGCTGTGATCATCGCCCTGTCCGATTGGCGTGGCGTGTTCTTGTCGTTCATCGTTTTCTCGGCAACCTGTGTGGTCTGGGCCATGCTCCGCCTGCCCGAAACCCTGCCCAAGCCCAAGCGTCGACCTTTGCAGATCGGCCTGCTGTGGAACGCGGTGAAAGAGATATTCAGCAACCCGATGGTGTGTCTGTCGATCACGGTGCAGACGCTGGTGATGGGGTTCTTGTTCTCGACACTGATGCTGGTGCAACCCATTTACGACCAAGTCTATGACCGCGCCGAGAGCTTCCCCTTCTGGTTTGGCGTCGCGGCGCTGATCTCGGGGACGTCCAGCCTGCTGAACGCGCTGCTGGTCGTCCGGCTGGGGATGCAGCGGATCGTGATCCTTGCGCTTGGCCTGCAGATCGTATTGTCGGGCCTGATGCTGGGTCTTGGTCTGGGCGATCTGCCCGAGCCCTATGGCTTTGTCTTTTTCCTGATGTGGCAGGCGTCGCTGTTCTTTCAGGTGGGGCTGGTGATGGGCAACCTCAACGCGCTGGCGATGGAGCCTTTGGGCCATATCGCCGGCATGGCGGCGTCGGTCATCGGGGCGGTGTCGACGGTGATGGCTGCCATGCTCGCCTCGCCCATCGGGTTGATGTTCAACGGCACGATCACCCCGCTGATCGGCGCGGTACTGACGCTGGCGACACTCGCCTTTGCGCTGATGCTGCTTCTGGCGCGGGTCAACCGGCAGGCGGCAGCAGACCCCGCGGAATAGGGCTGAGCGACCACGTGGTGGCTGGCGGTGCCGGTTTCGCCCTTGGGGCGAGGATTTAGAGCCATTTGGAAGC
>NZ_DGMH01000050.1:45930-46094 GCF_002388305.1 Sulfitobacter sp. UBA4523 | reverse complement strand
GGGGCACCGCTGATGGCGGTGCCCCTTTTGATCGTGCGTCGGTACCTGCGCGCTTATGCGGCGCGCTGCCCGGCTGGCTTGCGACGACGCCGCGCGGCACCGGCGGGTTTGCCCGCACCGCCGCCATTGCCACCGCCCCCGTTGCCGCCACCGCCACCGGGGCG
>NZ_DGMH01000050.1:12778-45873 GCF_002388305.1 Sulfitobacter sp. UBA4523 | reverse complement strand
CGACCACCGCGACCACGACCGCGTCCCCCGCGACCCTTTGGCTTGGCGGGTTCGTCAATCGCTTCCCACGGACGGCCGGAGGCCACGGGGATCGAGATTTTCATCGTCTTCTGGATATCTTTCAGCTCGCCCATTTCATCCGGTGCGCAGAAAGCGATCGCCGCCCCGTCTTTGCCCGCGCGTGCGGTCCGGCCGATACGGTGGACATAATTGTCGGGCACATTGGGCAGTTCGTAGTTGTAGACGTGCTTCACGTCGGGAATATCCAGACCGCGGGCGGCGACATCCGTTGCTACAAGCACGGTGACCTCGCCTTTCTTGAAGGATTCGATGGCGCGGTCCCGCTGACCCTGGCTTTTGTTGCCATGGATCGAGGCGGCTTTGAAACCGGCTTTGACCAGATCTTTCATCAGTTTTTCACAGCCGTGTTTGGTCCGCCCGAACACCAGGGCGCGTTCCTCGGTGTGTTTGCCAAGCAGTTCGATCAGCAGGGATTTCTTTTCCGCCTTGGCGATGAAATGCACCTCTTGGGTGATCTTGTCCGCCGCCTTGCCCGGAGGCGAGACTTCGATGCGGATCGGGCTGTTGAGGTAGCTGTTGGCGATCTCGTTCATCAGTTTCGGCATGGTTGCCGAAAAGAGCATCGTCTGACGCTCTTTCGGCAGCACCGCCGCAATCTTGCGCAGATCGTGGATAAAGCCCATGTCGAGCATCTGGTCCGCTTCATCAAGCACAAGGAAAGTGGTCTTGTGCAAAAGCACCGCGCGGCGGTCCATCAGGTCCAGCAAGCGCCCGGGTGTGGCCACCAGCAGGTCGACGCCGCGCTCCATCCGTTTGATCTGCGGGTTGATCGACTGGCCGCCGACAATCATCATGGTTTTCAGTTGGGTCCCTTCGCAGAAGCCCTTGAGGTTCTCCATGATCTGGTTGGCCAGCTCGCGGGTCGGGGCCAGCACCAGCCCGCGCACGGTGCGCGGCTCGGGGCGGGCTTCGCGTTCCAGCATCTGGGCCACCAGCGGGATACCGAAGGCGGCGGTCTTGCCGGTGCCGGTCTGTGCCAGCCCCATCACGTCGCGGCCATTCATCCCGTGGGGGATCGCCTGTTTCTGGATCGGGGTCGGATCGGTCATGCCCATGTTGGTCAAGGCTTTGACCAGACGGCGCGGCAGGCCCATCATTTCAAAATCGCTCATCGTTTTGTCGTCTTTCCGCGGGATGCGGGGCAATGCCCCTTCCCGCCATAGCAATCACGCGGGCCCCGTCGATGCAGGGAAACCGCGAGGGACGCAAAGCAGATCGCAGGGGGCAGCCTAGTGCCAACACCCTGTCTGTTGCGCTTGGCCCCACGCGTGATTTTGGGAACATCGGCGGCCTTTTGTTCAGCTCTCATAAGACGCGACGATTTTTGGTCGACAGGTCAAGGGCTGGTCTGCTCACGCGGCAGAAGGCATCGCTTGCGCCCCAGATGGGCTGTTTGGGAGGTAAAGTCAACGGTGCTGTGAAAGATAGCCTAGCGCGGGGTGCTGCGCGCCAGCATCAGGGGCAGCACAGCGCTAAGGATGAACAGGCGCATCATGTGGCAGGCGGCGACGAAACCCGGGCTGATCCCCAGCACGCTGCCCATGGCGATCATTGTCTCGAACCCACCGGGTGCAAAGGCCACGAGGATATGCGCAAGCGGCATGCCAAGCGCCATAGCGACCGGGATCGCCCCCAGCAGGGCCAACCCCACGGCAAGGCAGGTCACAGCCAGCCCCGCGGCAAGCCCCTTGGTCAGATCGTCAAGCCGCACGCCGGAGAACCGCGTGCCGATCAACGCGCCAAGCACCACATAGGCGGGCATCACCAGCCACAGGGGCAGCACACCGGGGGCGAGCCCTGTCACATGCGCAAGCGATGACACCAGCATCGGCCCGATCAACATCGGCGCGGGCACCCGGATGCGCCCCAGCAGCCCCCCTGCCGCGACGGAGAGCGCCGCCATCACCAGCAATGTCACGCCGCCCATAACAGGGCCGTCGGGCACGATGGACCCGCCCAGATCAACCCCCATCGCCAGCGCGACAAAGGGCACCACCAGCGTGAGCGACAACAGCCGCACCGACTGCGTGGTCGAGATACGCACCATATTATCCCCGTCATCGGCCGCCATCGCCAGCACAAAGCTGAGGTGTCCGGGGGCCGAAGCCAGCAGTGCTGCACGACGGTCAAAGCCAAAGAACCGCGCCAGCAGCCACCGGCTGAGCACCAGCATCGCCCAGACCAGCACGGCCATCCCTACAAAAGCCAGCGGCCAGCGCAGCATGGCATCGACCGCGTTCTGGTCAAACCCTGCCCCCACCGACAGGCCAATGACGACAAAGCAGATGTTGCGCAGCGGCAGCGACACCCCCATGCGCGCGCCTGCCAGACCGGCCAGCGACACCAGCACCGCAGGCCCCAACAGCATGTAGATCGGCGCGTTCAGCAGCCAGCCGATACCGGCCCCCACCGCGCCGATACAGACGGTGAAAACGGTCGTATGCGTATCAGACGGGGGGCGCGGCCATTTCATACGCTTGTGCTAGCAGTTGGTCCCTTCCGCCACCAGCCCCGTCACGGGATGCGCCGCGAGGCTTGCACATCCCCCGACAAAGGGACATGCATCCTCTGACGGAATTTTAGAACGATTGTATGAAGGAATAGGATATGGACAATCTGCGCGGCGCTTTGATCATGGTGCTGTCGATGTTGGGCTTTGCCATTGAGGACATGTTCATCAAGCTGATCGGGACGGATATCCCGATCGGGCAGATTATCTTTATGCTCGGGACCGGTGGCGCGCTCTGCTATGGTGCGATGGTGGTGATGAAGGGCGAGCCCTTGATGGATCGCGCGATGCTGACCCGCCCGATCCTGCTGCGCGCCTTGGGCGAGATTGTCGGCACATTGGGGTTTGTATCGGCCATTGTGCTGACACCGATTTCTTCTGCCTCGGCCATTTTGCAGGCGACCCCGCTGGTGGTGACCCTAGGCGCGGCGCTCTTTCTGGGCGATCCCGTCGGCTGGCGCCGGTGGAGCGCTATTCTGGTTGGTATGCTGGGCGTCTTACTGGTGATCCGCCCCGGGATGGACAGCTTTCAGGCGCTGTCCCTGCTGGCGGTGCTTGGGGTGCTGGGGCTGTCCTTGCGCGATCTGGCGACGCGGCGGGTGCCGAAATCGACCTCTACGTTCCAGCTGTCGTTCCTTGCGTTTCTGGCGCTGGTCCCTGCAAGTCTGCTTTTCATGCTGGGCACGGGCACGGCCTTTGCGCCGATGTCGGAGGTGCAATGGCTGCTCATGGGGGCGGCGCTGACAACCGGCATGGTCGCCTATTACGGCATCGTCGCGGCCATGCGTATCGGCGAAATCAGCTTTGTCACACCGTTCCGCTATGCGCGCCTGCTGTTCGCGATGGTTGTGGGCATCACGATCTTTGGCGAACGCCCCGATCTGCTGACCTATGTTGGCGCAACCATCATTGTTGCCTCGGGCATCTATACGGTATGGCGTGAGCGAAAGGTCAAAGAACAGGCCTGAACACTTTCCATCCTCCCCCCGGCGCGCTAAACCGCTGCGCAATTGTCATCTGCAAAAGGATAGCCCCTTATGAGCACGATCATCGACATCCACGCCCGCGAAATCATTGACAGCCGGGGCAACCCCACGGTCGAAGTCGATGTGACGCTTGAAGACGGCACCATGGGCCGCGCGGCCGTTCCCTCTGGCGCATCCACCGGTGCCTATGAGGCGGTAGAGCGTCGCGATGGCGACCAAAAGCGCTATATGGGCAAGGGCGTTCTGGAAGCCTGCGCCTCGGTCAATGGCGAGATCGCGGATGCGCTGGTCGGCATCGATGCGACAGAGCAGGTCGAGATTGACGGCACGATGATCGAGCTGGACGGCACCGACAACAAGTCGCGTCTGGGGGCCAACGCCATTCTGGGCGTCTCCCTCGCGACGGCGAAGGCCGCGGCTGATTATTGCTCGCAGCCGCTCTACCGCTATGTGGGCGGCACCTCTGCGCGCATGCTACCCGTGCCGATGATGAACATCATCAACGGGGGCGAGCACGCGGATAACCCGATCGACATTCAGGAATTCATGATCATGCCCGTCGCGGCAGAGAATATCCGCGACGCGGTGCGCATGGGCTCCGAGGTGTTCCACACGCTGAAGAAAGAGCTTTCGGCCGCAGGTCTGTCCACCGGCATCGGCGACGAAGGCGGCTTCGCACCCAACATCAGCTCCACCCGAGATGCGCTTGATTTCATTCTGAAATCCATCGAAAAAGCAGGCTACAAACCGGGCGAGGAAATCTACCTCGCGCTGGATTGTGCGGCAACGGAATACTTCAAGGACGGCAGCTATGTCCTTTCTGGCGAAGGGAAAACCCTGACCAGCGCCGAGAATGTGGATTATCTGGCGGCCCTCTGCGCCGATTACCCCATCATCTCTATCGAAGATGGCATGTCCGAAGACGATTGGGATGGTTGGAAACTGCTGACCGACCGTCTGGGTGACAAGATCCAGCTGGTGGGCGACGATCTGTTCGTGACCAACCCCGAACGTCTGGCCGAAGGCATCAAACGGGGGTCTGCCAACTCCATGCTGGTGAAGGTCAACCAGATCGGCACCCTGTCCGAGACGCTGCAAGCGGTCGACATGGCGCATCGTGCGGGCTTTACCAACGTGATGTCCCACCGCTCGGGCGAGACCGAGGACGCGACGATTGCGGATCTTGCTGTTGCGACGAACTGCGGTCAGATCAAGACGGGCTCGCTTGCGCGGTCCGACCGGTTGGCGAAATACAACCAGCTGATCCGCATCGAGGAATCGCTTGGTGTGACAGCGGAATACGCCGGTCGTTCGATCCTGAAAGGTTGATCAAAGGGGCATTGCCCCGCCCGAAGATACGAAAGCGCGCCCGATCAAGGCGCGCTTTTTTTGTGCTTGCGGTGTCGCGTCCGGCGTCAGCTTTGGATCCGACGCAACAGGCCCGACTTGGTAAAGCCCACACGGATCATATCCGTGTCACTTTTCAGCATCGGCATCTTGATCTGGATCGTCCGCGGCTGTGCGCCAAAGGCGACGTTCATCCGGATGGTGGCCACGAATTTGCCTTGCGACGACGGGCGCACGTCTTCGATCATACCGACGACTTCGCGGTCGGTGGTCATGACCGTAGCGCCCAATGCCGCCGTGATCGGGACAGAGGCCGCGGCGCGGGACACATCGCCGCTAACACTGCGCGATACCGCGGCAGTCGTGCTGTCGGTCGTCGTGCTGCTGTCGGTCGTCGTGCCGCCACCGCTGTTGGACCCGCCGGTGCTGCCGACACCCACGCCAACGCCCGCGACGGAACCCCCGCCAACCGAGGCCCCGACACCAGCGCCCACGCCGCCGACAGAGGCACCAGCGCCCGCATCAGCAACCGAGCCGCCACCGACAGAGGCACCCGCCCCCGCGCCGACGCTGCCCGCGCCCACACCAACGCCGACATCCGCGGCGGACCCGTGGCCGACGCTGGCTCCTACGCCCGCACCAATACCGCCCACGCTGGCACCGACGCCGACATCCAGCGCAAAGGCCGACGTGGCGATGAATACCGTTGCAACCGAAGTTGCGGTGTTTTTAAGAAACATACTCGTCATGGTCATTCTCCTTTTGAAAAGGAACGGCGCAAGCAAAGCCCCCACTTTCTGCGCCACCGTTCTGAGGTAGTACAATTCAAGGTAGAACCACCCCGATCCCAAGCAAGGAAACAGACTGTTTACGGAACGCCGCTATGCAAGCGAGCAACAGCCCTTTGCCGCGTGGAAAACCCGCGGCGCACAGCTAACCTATTCGGGAAAAACGAAGATTACGCACGACTATAGCGCGAAATGTTAACAGGCGACTCAGGCCACAACACATGCTGTCCAGCGAAAAGAGCAGGTCACAGGGGGTGACGATACGCTGGCGCGACACCCATCAAAGGGCCTTATTCTGAACGCTGATCGCCTCTGTCGGCATGCTGACGGTGCCGCCCCCGACCGCAGCCCGCACCCCCGTGGTGCCGGGGCAAGAGGTCGGCAGCCCGCGCGCCACCCGCACGGCAAGATATCCGAAGGCCTGCGCCTCAAGCATATCACCGTCCAGCCCGATCTCTTCTATCGGCATGACCGGACAATCCAGACTGACACTGAGCATCTTCATCAACACAGGGTTGTGCCGCCCGCCCCCTGTGACCAGCACACGATCGGGCAGACGCGGACAATGCTGCATTGCTTCGGCCACGCCAGCGGCACACATCGCCGTCAGCGTCGCGGCGGCGTCGGCGTCCGACAGTTCGGTCACCAGCGCGACCATCTCGTCAAAATCGTTCCGGTCCAGCGACTTGGGGGGCATCCGTGCGAAATAGGGCTCGGCCAGAAACAGCTCAAGCGCGCCGGTCTCTACCTGCCCGCGCGACGCGGTCTTGCCGCCCTCGTCAAAAGGCAGCCCCAGACGCGCCTGCATCAGATCGTTGATGGGCGCATTGGCAGGCCCCGTGTCGAAGGCCAGCAGCGCGCCCTCCGTCTCGGGCAAGGGGATCGCCGGATCCACCCAGGTCAGGTTCCCCACCCCGCCAAGATTCAAAAAGGCCACCGGCCCCGTCAGCCCCGCATAGCGGGCACAGGCGTGGTGAAAAAACGGCGCGAGCGGTGCGCCCTCTCCGCCCAGATGCACATCAGCGCTGCGGAAATCCCACACGACGGGCAGCCCCAGATGATCCGCCAGCGCTGCACCATCGCCCACTTGCAACGTCCCCTGCATGCGCGGTGCATGGGCCAGCGTCTGTCCGTGAAAGCCGATCAGATCGACATCGGTATACGCGCCAAGGGCATCGATATGCGCCGCCTCGACCACCTGCGTCGCCGCCGCCACCTCTGGCCCTGACCATTTGCCGAAACCGGCCGCGATGGTGCGGCGTTCCTCGGCGGAATAACTGCGGTAGCTCGACGTGCCGAAGCCTATAATATCGCGGCCGTCCGTCTCGATCACCGCAACGTCCACCCCGTCGAGCGAGGTGCCGCTCATCGCGCCTGCGGCCCGCAGCGAGCCTGTTTTCGCGATCCGTGTCGGGGTTCTTGCCCCTTGGGCCTTATTCATGGCCTTTTCCTTTGTCTGCTCAGCACCTATAGAGTGCACCACCACCCAAGCTGAGGGCAAGCACCATGACATACCACCCCAAATCCGATTTCATCCGCATCATGATGGAGCGCGGCTTTCTCGCCGATTGTACGGACTATCAGGGCCTTGATGACGCACTGATCAACGGGGCTGTGCCTGCCTATATCGGCTATGACGCGACAGCGAAATCCCTTCATGTGGGGCATCTGATGAATATCATGGTGCTGCGCTGGTTGCAGAAATGCGGCGGCAAACCGATCACCCTAATGGGCGGCGGCACCACCAAAGTGGGCGACCCGTCCTTCCGGTCGGATGAACGCCCCCTGCTCGACAATGCCGCCATCGACGCCAATATCGCCGGCATGCAGCAGGTGTTCGAGAAATACCTGTCCTACGGTGACGGCGACAGTGACGCGATCATGCTGAACAATGCTGAATGGCTGGACAATCTGAACTACCTCGAATTCCTGCGCGACATCGGGCGGCATTTCAGCGTGAACCGGATGCTGTCGTTCGAAAGCGTCAAATCCCGTCTCGATCGGGAACAGTCGCTGTCCTTCCTCGAATTCAACTACATGATCTTGCAGGCCTATGACTTCCTTGAACTCAACCGCCGCTATGGCTGCCTGCTGCAGATGGGCGGCTCGGATCAATGGGGTAATATCGTCAACGGGATCGACCTGACCCGCCGTGTGCTGGATCAAGAGATTTTCGGCCTCACCACGCCTTTGCTCACCACCAGCGACGGCCGCAAAATGGGCAAATCCCAGGGCGGCGCGATCTGGCTGAACGGGGACATGCTGTCGCCTTACGAGTTCTGGCAGTTCTGGCGCAACACCACCGATGCGGACACGGGCAAGTTTCTCAAGATCTTCACCGAACTACCGGTCGAGGAATGCGACCGTCTGGGCGCGCTGGAAGGCTCCGATATCAACGCGGCCAAGATCATTCTGGCGAACGAGGTCACGACCCTGCTGCACGGTGCCGAAGCGGCAAAGAACGCCGAAGCCACGGCGCGCGAAGTGTTCGAAAAAGGCGGTGTCGGCGATGACCTACCCACCCTGACGCTCAGCGCGGCGGATATCGGCGACGGCATTTCTATCGTGCAGTTGATCGTGAAATCCGGTCTGGCCGGTTCGGGCAAAGAGGCAAAGCGTCTGATCACCGAAAACGGTGCCCGCTATAATGACGAACCGCTGACAGACGCAGGGCTGATGGTCGATGCCGCCACGCTGGCCACACCGATCAAGCTGAGCGCGGGCAAGAAACGCCACGCGCTGGTACAACTGGGCTAAGCCCCCGCAGTATGAGAGGGGGGCGGGTCGCCCTGCCCCCTTCAGCTTTCGGCTTTTTCTTCCAGCATCAGCCACTCGGCCTCTGCGTCCTGCAGCTTTTCATTCCGCTCGACCAAGGCATCGGTCGCTTTCTGGAATTTCACCGGATTGTCGGAATAGAGCGTCGGGTCGCTCATCAACTCTTCCAGCTTCGCGATTTCGGCTTCCAGTCGCGCAATCTCGGCGGGCAGCGCCTCTAGCCGGTGCTTCTCGGTAAAGCTCAGGCCCGATTGCTGCGCCGCTTTGGGCTTTTCGGATTTCGCCCCGGGCTTTGATTTGGCGACGACGCTTTGGTCAAAATCATCCTGCTGGCGCTGCGCCAGATAATCCGTCCAACCGCCCGCATAGACGGTCGCCTTGCCGTCACCTTCCATCGCAATGGTGGTCGCGGCAACACGGTCAAGGAAGTCACGGTCGTGGCTGACCAGCAGCACAGTGCCGTCATAGGTCGACAGCAACTCCTGCATCAGATCAAGGGTTTCGACATCCAGATCGTTGGTCGGTTCATCAAGAACCAAGAGGTTGCTGGAGCGCGCCATGATCTTGGCCAGCAGCAACCGCGCCTTTTCGCCCCCCGACAAGGACCGCACGGGCGCACGGGCCTGCCCTTCGTCGAAGAGGAATTCTTTCAGGTACCCAACCACGTGTTTCGGCTGCCCGCGCACCAGAATCTGGTCCGCCTTGCCCGATACACGCATTTCCGGATCGCCGGTCAGACTGTCCCACAGCGACATATCGCCATCAAGCTGCGCGCGCGCCTGGTCGAATAGCGCGATCTCAAGGTTGGTACCCTGTTTGATCTCGCCCCCGTCGGGCTGTTCTTTCCCGATCAGCATATTCAGCAACGTCGTCTTGCCCACACCATTCGGCCCGACCAAGGCGATCCGATCCCCCCGCTGGATGGTGATGTCAAAGGGGCGCAGAATCGTCTTGTCGCCAAAGGCCTTGGTGATGCCCATAGCCTCGACCACCTTGCGGCCGGATTTTGGCCCCGCTTCCAGCGCCATGGCGGCGGTGCCCTGACGTTTGATCTGGCTGGCGCGTTCGGCTCGCAGGTCTTGCAGGGCGCGCACACGGCCCTGGTTGCGCTTGCGCCGCGCCGAAATACCTTCGACAGCCCACCGTGCTTCCGCCTTGATCTTGCGGTTCAGCTTGTGGCGCTGCATGTCCTCTTCTTCCCACATCTGGTCGCGCCAGGCTTCAAACCCGCCAAAGCCGATGTCCTGCCGACGCACAACACCGCGGTCGACCCACAGCGTCGCCCGTGTCAATTCGCGCAGGAACGCCCTATCGTGAGAGATAATCACAAAAGCGGCCCGCGTCGCTTTCAGCTCGTCTTCAAGCCAGCGGATCGCTTCGATATCCAGGTGGTTCGTCGGCTCGTCCAGCAGCATCAGCTCGGGCTCGGAGGCCATCAGACGCGCCAATGCCGCGCGGCGACGTTCCCCCCCGGATGCGGTGCTGACAGGGCGCGCGGGGTCGAATTTCAACCCCTCTCCGGCGCGTTCGACCTTGTACATCTCGGACGGGTCCAGGCCATGGGCCGCGAAGTCGCCCAAAGTCTCGAATCCGGTCAGATCCGGGTCTTGCTCCATATAGCCTACCGAAACGCCGGGCCCGACGATCACGTCGCCGCTGTCGGCCTCGACCAATCCGGCCATGACCTTCATCAAAGTGGATTTACCTGACCCGTTCCGGCCCACCAGCGCCAGTCGGTCGCCGGATTGAACCACAAGGGACATATCTTCGAATACGGGATCTCCGCCGAATGTCAGCGAGATCTCGTTAACTTGTAAAAGGGGTGCGCGTGCCATGACAGCCAGCTAGCGCCGCGCCGCGTCAGCGTCAATGACCCCTCTTCCAAATGGGCTAAAATCCTCGCCGAAGGCATGAAACTCTTAGGCGGCACCGCGCAGCAGGCGCTTACGCCCCTCGGGGATCGCCGCGATTTCAAGGCCGGTAAATACATGCAGCGTGTTCATCTGGTGGTCGATCACCGCATGATCGCTCACCCAGCCCCCCATCATCAGATAGCTCCGCAGCAGCGGCGGCAGCATTTGTAGCGCGGCTTTCTCGGCCGGTTTGTCCAACGTCCGCTCCACAAAGCCCACCGTATCGGGGGCCTTGACCTGCGGCTGCCAGTGCAGGGGCGCAAGGTGGCGGCTGTGCAAAAGCGCCATGACATCGCTATAGGGTGCCGGATCGGTACCCTTGAAGGAGGTACACCCAAAGAGCAACGCGACCGTATGGGCGTCCACAAACTGCGCCAGCGCGGCCCAGGCCATGCGCACGACATCCGGATCTGTGACCCCGGGGGCCAGACAGAACCGCCCCAGTTCCATCATCGCGCCGGGGAAATATGTAAGCTTGGTCAGATCGTAGAATTGCGCGGCATAGCTTTGATCCAGCGACGCGCCCTCCATCAGCCCGATCCGATAGCAGCACAGCAGGTCACCGCTGCCTTGATGCCGCACGAGGATATGATGCTTTTGCGCATCAAACCCGTCGATATCGCGCGGCTGGACCAGCCCAAAGGCCCGCGCGCGCAATGCTTGCGCGGCGTCGATATCCTCAGGCGTGGTGGCACAATAGGCGCGGTACGGACCGCGTAAAAGCGGCTTGATCACAGCACCCTCCGGCACCGTCACGGGCCTGCCCTAGCCAGCCAGCGCCGCGGGGTTGAAGCGGCCAATGTTACCCAGAAGCTGGCGGATAAAGGATTTATCCGAGATCGGCGAACTGGTGACGCGGCGGTCAAGGGTGACGACATTTCCACGCTCCAGCCCGAAACGTTCGACGTTCTGCACCACCCCGTTGCTGTCAAAGCTGACAGCGACAACTTCGCGCTCTGTCTCGCGCGGGGCCATGAACCACATCGCCTGACGGCGCGACCGGACATAGTAATACCCCGAATTGGTCAGCAACCCTGCCGACGCGGGCACGCCCACGGTTTCGGCCACGGTGTCGCGTGTGTCCTGGCCCACGGTGATCTTCTCAAGATCCTCTTGCGGCGGGATATAGCCGTGGTTGGAGTATTGCGGGGAGCAGGCCCCAAGCGTCAGACCAGCAGCGAGAACTGTGGCGGTCAGCAGTGTCTTTTTGACATGGCGGTCGATACGCATTCTTGGTGCCCTCTTGCCCTTGGGGATCATGGCTTTTATCTCGCATACACTAAGCACGCCCCATGGTTCAAGAAACGAAAGTACCCCTAACATGTCTCGCACGCCCCCAAGCCCCACAGCATTGCGCGTCGCAGAGCTGTCGCAGAATGCGCAAACCCCTTTCTCCCTGCGTCCCGACGCCGACAGCTTGCGGATGATCGCAGAAGAACTTGATCTTTCAGCATTACGTAAACTTTCATTCGAAGGGCGTCTCAAGGCGCTTGGTCGCAGTGATTGGGAGCTCGAGGCGCGTCTGGGGGCCACTGTGGTGCAGCCCTGCGTGGTGACACTGGAGCCGGTCCAGACTCGGATCGACGTCGATGTCACACGGCTTTTCGTGCAGGATTACGAAGAACCCGAGGAAGCCGAGGTCGAGATGCCCGAGGATGATCGCACCGAACCGCTTGGCGCGTGGATTGATCCCGCGGCCATCATGATCGAAGCGCTGGCGCTTGAGATTCCCGAATATCCTCGCGCCGACGGGGCTGAACTGGGGCAAGCGGTCTATACCAAACCCGGCGACACCCCGATGACCGACGAAGACGCCCGCCCCTTTGCGGGGCTGGCCGGCCTCAAGAACCAGCTTAAGGACGATACCACCGAATAACCCTGCCGGTTTGGGTGAAAAAAGGGTTGCTTCGGCGGGTTTTCGCAGTATTTTGCGCCCTTCACCCCAATTAAGGTTGGACATCGGATAGGCTTCGGCCTAAACGCACGTCACGCCCAAACCGGGAGTTGATCTGAAACACGGTCGTCTTTGGCAGGAAGCCGATGAACGACCCCGAAGGCAAAGGCACCAGACATGGCTGTCCAACAGAATAAAGTTTCCAAATCGCGTCGCAACAACCGCCGCGCACACGATTCGCTGACTGCAGCGAACCCGAACGAATGCTCCAACTGTGGTGAGCTGAAGCGCCCGCACCACGTTTGCGCAGCATGCGGTCACTATGACGACAACGAAGTTGTTTCTCTGAATGAAGAGATCGACCTCGACGAAGACGCGGCGTAAGCTCGTCACGTCAACCGCAGTTCATAAGAGGCATCGCACCAGATGACGGCCACGTCCGATCAGCCTAGCGCGAGAACTCAGCGCACCCTTATCTCAGTTGATGCGATGGGGGGCGATCAGGGCCCGGCAATCGTTGTTGCCGGGTGCTCTGCGTCCGCACTAAAGAATCCCGATATCAGCTTTATCCTGCACGGCCCTGCCGAAACGCTGGAACCGCTGGTGGCAAAGCGGCCCGAACTGAAAGGGCGCTGCACCATTCGGGATGCCCAAGGGGTTGTCACAATGGATGACAAGCCCAGTAATGTCGTGCGCAATGGCAAGGACACATCGATGTGGTCCGCCATCGAATCCGTGCGCGACAACGAAGCCTCGGTCGCGGTCAGCTGCGGGAACACCGGCGCGCTGATGGCGCTGTCGATGATCCGCCTGAAAAAACTGCCGGGTGTGAACCGCCCTGCCATCGCTGTGCTGTATCCCTCAACCAACCCTCAGGGCTTCAACGTTCTGCTGGATGTGGGCGCGGATGTGCGTGCGGATGCCGATGACCTGCTGCGCTATGCGCTGATGGGCAAATCCTACGCCCGCAACGGCATGGACATCGAACGCCCGCGCATCGGGTTGCTGAACGTCGGCACCGAAGAACACAAAGGCCGGACCGAACTGAAAGAAGCCCACGAGTTGATTCGCGACGCCGCGGATGACGCGGGCTTTGAATTCGTCGGTTTCGTCGAAGGCGGCGATATCTCGGGTGATGTCGCAGATGTGATCGTCACCGATGGATTTACAGGTAATATTGCGATCAAGACCGGTGAAGGCACCGCGACGCTGATCGGCAATGGCCTGCGCCAAGCGTTCAAGAATTCGATCTGGTCCCGCGCGGCATCGCTGCTGGCCTATACCTCGCTGCGCCGCGTCAGCAAACGGTTTGACCCGCGCCGTGTGAACGGCGGTGTGTTTTTGGGGTTGAACGGCACGGTCGTTAAATCCCACGGTGCCGCTGACGCGACGGGGGTTTCCTCGGCGATCAAACTGGCCGCGCGATTAGCGGAAAGTGAATTTACAAATCGGTTGGCTGCGCGTGTTGCCGCAGCAAAGCCGACGAAAGAGACCGAAGAATGACAAAAAGAGCCGTCGTAATTGGTGCCGGACACTACCTTCCGGAACGCATTGTCGAAAACGCAGAGTTTGAAGGCAAGATCGACACCAGTGACGAATGGATCCGGTCACGCTCCGGCATTGAACGGCGTCACTTTGTCGGCGAAGGTGAAACCACGTCGACCATGGCCACCGCTGCCGCCAAGGCCGCGTTGGCCGACGCGGGCAAGACAGCCGCCGATGTGGATGCGGTGATTGTCGCCACCTCCACCCCCGATCTGACTTTCCCCTCTGCCGCAACGATGGTGCAGGCGCAGCTTGAGATGGAGCGCGGCTTTGCCTTTGATGTACAGGCTGTGTGCGCGGGCTTTGTCTATGCGCTGGCCAATGCCAACGCGCTGGTCGTCTCGGGTCAGGCTGACCGCGTGCTGGTTATCGGCTCCGAAACCTTCTCGAAAATCATGGACTGGACCGACCGCAGCACCAGCGTGTTGTTTGGTGACGGTGCCGGCGCGATCCTGCTTGAAGCGCAAGACGGCGACGGCACCGCAGCCGACCGCGGTATCCTCTCCACCGATCTGAATTCGGACGGGCGCTACAAAGACTTGCTGTATGTCGACGGTGGCATCAGCACGGGCACGACCGGCTATCTGCGCATGCAGGGGAATCAGGTCTTCCGTCACGCGGTTGAAAAGCTCGCCGCGTCGGCAAACACAGCGATGGACCGTGCCGGCGTCAGCGCCGAGGACGTCGACTGGATCGTCCCGCATCAGGCGAATATCCGTATTATTCAAGGCACTGCCAAAAAGCTGAACCTGTCGATGGATAACGTCGTCGTGACGGTTCAAGACCACGGCAACACCTCTGCCGCGTCGATTCCGCTGGCCCTTTCCGTCGGGCAAGAGCGCGGCCAGATCAAGAAAGGCGACCTGCTGGTCACCGAGGCGATCGGCGGCGGGCTGGCCTGGGGCGCGATCGTTCTGCGCTGGTAAGCGGCTTTTCTTCGCGCGAACAGCACGTTACGCCCCATAGTTGTTGACTTGCGGAAAAATCACAGCCTATGCTGCTTAAAACACATGGGGGGAAGATATGGCCGACAAAACGTTGACCCGGATGGATTTGAGCGAAGCAGTCTTTCGTGAAGTAGGTCTTTCCCGCAATGAAAGCGCACAGTTGGTCGAAGCGGTGCTTGAACATATGTCCGACGCGCTGGTCAAAGGCGAACAGGTCAAGATTTCATCTTTCGGCACTTTCTCGGTGCGCGACAAGTCGGCCCGCGTTGGCCGGAACCCCAAAACCGGCGAAGAGGTCCCGATTAACCCGCGCCGCGTGCTCACATTCCGCCCGTCCCATCTGATGAAGGACCGGGTTGCAGACGGGAACAAGCGATAACCTAATGCCCAAGTCTCCGGACGCATTCAGAACCATCTCCGAAGTTGCAGAATGGCTTGAAATTCAGGCGCATGTCCTGCGTTTCTGGGAAAGCAAGTTCACGCAAGTCAAACCGATCAAACGCGCAGGCGGGCGGCGATATTATCGCCCCAACGATATGCTGCTGCTTGGCGGTATCAAACGCTTGCTGCATGAAGACGGGCTGACGATCAAAGGCGTCCAGAAGGTATTGCGCGAAGAAGGCATGGGCCATGTCGCGGCCCTGTCTGCGCCTCTTGACGGGGTCACGCAGGATGATCTGGATGCAGGTGGCGACACCATCGACATGACCCCCGCACCGATGCACGAGGACGCAGAACAGACCCACGAGGGTGTTGTTCTCCCGTTCGAGCAACGCGGGAGTAAAGCGGCTAAGCCAGCCCCTGTCGAAGCGCCCGAAACACACGTAGAAGCCGCTTCCGCGCCCGAGGTGTCAGCCGAGGATACCACGCCACTACCTGCCGACGAACCGACCCTTGATGCGACAGAGGCGGAGCCGGAGGAGACAACCGTCGCCTCCGCCGATACCTCTGCGGAGGACGGTGCCACCCTGCCCGGCTTCCTGCGCCACCCGATGACCGACGCACCGGTGCCGCCAAGCGATAACACGCCGGACGACGCCCCTGACGCTACGCAAACACGCGCCCCGGATCAGGACGCGCCCGCGCCGACCATCGACAGCACGCCAGAGGCAGCGCCGGAAGACAGCACCGCCGAAACGCTGGAGGCCGAAACGCCAGAGGTCAACGTGGCACCGGAAGCCCCTGTTGTAGCAGGTCCCAAGCCGCGTGTGATCGATCTGCCGCCTCTGACGGCAGAAGAAGACTTCCCCGCCAAACCCTCTGTGCTTGCTGCTGCATTGCTGTGCCGCGATCTGCCCGAGGATTCGGCCCGCGATATCGCGCCTTTGCTGAGCCGTTTGGGCGAACTGCGTGATTCCATTCGGGCCGATGTGGTCCGCAGCACAAAAGTCTAAGCCGCGCGTGCGATTTGCGACAATTCCCCCTTGCACGCACGGTTTTATCAGGTATGAAACGCCTCATGTCGGGCTATGGCGCAGCCTGGTAGCGCGTCCGTCTGGGGGACGGAAGGTCGCAGGTTCGAGTCCTGCTAGCCCGACCAACCGACATACAACAAACGCCCGTACCCTAATGGGTGCGGGTGTTTGCATTTGAAAGGCCCGGATATGATCGGCGTAGTTCCCAACCAGCATATCACCGACATGATCGCTTCGGGTCAGATCATCGGCACACCGCCTGTCGACAGTGCCCAGATCCAGCCTGCGAGCCTAGATCTTCGTCTCGGAACAGTGGCTTACCGCGTGCGCGCATCTTTTCTTGCTGGGCATGGGGCCAAGGTCGCCGACCGTCTGGAAGAGTTCGAGATGCACCGCGTCGACCTGACGAATGGGGCGGTGCTGGAAAAGGGCTGCGTCTACGTTGTCCCGCTGATGGAAAGCCTCGCCCTGCCCCAAGGCACCTCAGCGGCGGCGAATGCCAAAAGCTCCACCGGGCGGCTGGACCTGCTCACGCGCACCATCACCGACGGCGGGACCGAATTTGATCGCATCGCGCCGGGCTATACCGGCCCGCTTTACGCAGAGATCTGTCCGCGCTCTTTTTCGGTGCTCGTACGTCCGGGCATGCGGCTGAACCAGATCCGTTTTTCCACCGGTGCCGCCACGCTTGACGATGCCGCGCTGCGCGCATTGCACGCCGACAGCCCGCTGGTGGATGGCGAGGCCGTGATCGATGATGGTCTGGGATTCTCGGTCGATCTGCGCTTGCCTGACACCACGTTGGTCGGCTACCGCGCCAAGCCGCATACGGGTGTTATCGATCTGGACAAGATCGGCCATTATGACCCCGCGCAATACTGGGAAGAGGTCCACAGCGACAACGGTCAGATCATCCTCGACCCCGGTGCGTTCTACATTCTGGTCAGCCGCGAAGCTGTAACCATCCCGCCAGAATACGCCGCAGAGATGGCCCCCTATCTGGCGATGGTGGGCGAATTCCGCGTGCATTACGCAGGTTTCTTTGACCCCGGTTTCGGCCATGCCTCTGCAGGGGGTGCGGGATCACGGGGCGTGCTTGAAGTGCGCTGCCACGAGGCCCCTTTTGTGCTGGAGCATGGTCAGGTTGTCGGACGGTTGGTCTATGAGAAAATGACCGACGTACCGACCCAGCTTTACGGGTCGGGCATCGCGTCGAACTATCAGGGTCAGGGTCTCAAGCTCAGCAAGCATTTTAGCGCGCCGCGCTAAGCTTCGCAGCGTCTGATCACGCGGGTTAGAAACGCGTCAGCTTGCGCATGTTCTTGACCATATTGCGCGCCTGTTTGCCCTGCTCGCGGCTGCTTTTGTCACGACGGGCCATTTCCTCGGCGCTTGGTTGGACAGGATTGCCGTCACGGTCCACCGACGCCCGACGCCCCTTGCCCAGCTTTGATGCCTGATCAAAGCCGATATCAACGCCTTTGTTGATCAAACGCCCCATCACGCGACGCATGATCATATTAATTATCTGGTTCATGTCCTGACCTCTTTACCGCGCGTTAAACTGTGTCTGAGGCCAATATAGCACCTATTGCGGCGATTTTCAGGCCACCTGCGGGATTAATCCTCGAACAGCTCGCTCTGGCCCTCGGTCGCTTCTGGCTCTTCTTCGCTGTCGACACCGGGCATCTCGCCAAAGGCGGGGCGGCTTTCCAGCAATCCGGCAGAGCGAAGCTCTTTCAACCCCGGCAGGTCGCGGGGGCTTTCCAGACCGAAGTGGGCCAGAAATTCCTGTGTCACGACAAAGGTCACCGGACGACCGGGGGTCATCTTGCGGCGGCCAAAGCGAATCCAGTCCAGCTCAAGCAGCTGATCCAGCGTGCCGCGAGATACCGATACGCCGCGGATCTCTTCGATCTCGGCGCGGGTGGCGGGCTGGTGGTAGGCGATGATCGCCAAGGTCTCGATCGCGGCGCGCGACAGTTTGCGCGTCTCGACCGTTTCGTGTTGCATGAGATACCCCAGATCCGCCGCCGTGCGCATGGCGTAGGCATCCCCGATGCGGCACAGCTCCACACCGCGGCCGGTGTAGCGTTTGCGCAGATGCACCATCGCTTCGGCAGGGTCACAGCCATGCGGCAGACGTGCCGCGATCTCGCGCAGGGTCATCGGCTCTGCGGTGGCGAAAAGGATCGCTTCGATCATGCGCTCCTGTTCGGCCAACGGCGGGGCCTCGAACAGGCTTTCTTCTGTTTGTTCAACGGGTTCGGCCACGTCAGATATCCTTCTTGCGCAACTGGATCGGGGCAAACACGCCCTCTTGGCGAATTTCCAGATGCCCTTCCTTTACCAATTCAAGCGACGCCGCAAACGTCGATGCCGTGGCCGAGCGGCGCATTGCCGGTTCTTCGCCCCATCCGTCAGGCATGTAGCTGGTCAGATCAGACCAGTCGCCAGAAAAGCCAATCAAGCCGCGCATGCGTTCCAGCGCCTGCTCCATCGTAAAGACCTTGTCACGGTCCATCACGAAGGGGCGGAAATCGTCACGGGTGCGGATACGCGCGTAGCCCTGCATCAGGTCCAGCAAGGTCGCGGTATAGGTCACGCGGCGGGTCTGGCGCATTTCCTGCGTCTGGCCGCGGGCAAAGAAGTCGCGGCCCAACTGGTCACGGGCCATCAACTGGGCCGCCACGTCGCGCATCGCTTGCAGACGTTCCAGCTGGAACGCCAGATGCGCGGCCAGTTCCTCGCCCGAGGGGCCATCGTCCTGCGGATCAGGCGGCAGCAGCAGGCGGGATTTCAGAAAGGCAAGCCACGCAGCCATGACCAGATAATCCGCCGCAAGCTCAAGCCGCAGCGCCTTGGCCTTGTCCACGAACATCAGATATTGGCGTGCCAGTTGCAGCACCGAGATTTTGCGCAGGTCGACCTTCTGGGTGCGGCTGAGGGTCAACAACAGGTCCAACGGGCCCTCGAACCCGTCGACATCCACGATCAGCGCCTCGGCCGCGAGCCGTTCAGCAACTTTCGTTTGCCCGTCTTCCAAATGCGTTTCAGCCATATACCGTCCCGCCCAAAAGCCTGTCGAGCTTTGCAGTCAGGGCAGGAATGTCAACATCATCAGGGCTCCGGCGCATGGTAAGGGCCCGCACGGCCCGTGTTTGCGCGGCCTCGGACATCTCTCCGGCAGCATCGGCAACGCGGGTGCGATCCTCAAGCGTGGCGTTGCAGTACAACACCACGTCACAGCCTGCTGCCAACGCTCCGGCGGCGATGGCATCCACCTCGCCCGTCAATGCTTTCATCGAGATATCATCCGTCATGATCAGGTTATCAAAGCCGATATCCTCGCGGATCAGCTGCATCATCACGGGCGACAGCGTGGCAGGGCGCGGATCAATCGCGTCGTAGACCAGATGCGCCGTCATCCCCATCGGCAGGTCGTTCAACGCCTTGAACGGGGCGAAATCATGGGTGTCCAACGCGGCACGCGGCGCATCAACCTGCGGCAAGTCAAAATGACTATCCATCGTGGCGCGCCCATGTCCGGGCATATGTTTGACCACGGGCAAGACGCCCCCCGCCAACATGCCATCTGCCGCCGCACGGCCCAAAGTCGCCACGGCCTCGGGCGTCGTGCCGTAACAACGGTTGCGCAGGAAAGCGTGGGTTTGCGCCCCAGCGACATCGACCATCGGCGCGCAATTGCTGTCGATGCCCACGCGGTGCAGCTCGTCCGCGATCAGACGAAAGCGCAGATACATCGCCTCTGCCGCGTTGGGGCCTGCCGCTTGCACGAAGTCCAGCGGTGCCGTCCAGTCGCGCCAATGCGGTGCGCGCAAGCGCTGCACCCGCCCGCCTTCTTGATCCACGGTGATAACAGCCTCGTGGCCCGCCGCCTCGCGCAGTTCTTCACACAGCGCGCGGACCTGATCCGGCGTGTCGATATTGCGCGCAAAGAGAATGAACCCAAAGGGCTTTACGGCGCGAAACAACGCCTTTTCCTGCGCCGTCAGCCGAAGCCCCGACGCGTCCAGTATCGTCGCCCCGTATCGCATCAGCGTGTAACGACGGGAATGCAGTCGGTGTTTTCAGCAACCAGCGCCGAACAGAAGCGTCGCGCATCCGCGATGTCCGAGAACCCATGCGCACGCAGACGGTAGAAAGTGCGCCCGCCGCTGCTGGCCTCTTGGATGATGCGGTCCTTGCCTTCCATATAGGCCCCGAAACGCGCGTTCAGACGGACCCATTGCGCCCGTGCGATCTGCGGTGAGTCGAATGCGCCAAGCTGCACCAGACGCGTCCCTGTGGGCAGGCTGTCGGGCGAAAGCTCTTTCACTTCGGCGGCCGCAACCGGTGCCGGTTCAAACGACGCTTTGGTCGCGACGGCACGGCCACCGGGGCGCGTTTGAGGACGCAAGGATGCGCGGACGCCCGGCTCTTCGCCCATGGCAACGGCCACCGCGTTCGACACCGCCATCTCAAGCGGGTCGACATCCATCGTGGCACTTGCGTTTATCGGCTCTGGCAGGGCGGTGCCGTCTTCTTCGTCTTCCAGTGGCTCCACCCCATCGGTGAGAGAGGCGACAAGATCGTCCACATCGCCGTTTTTCAGCGCCTCTGCCACGTCCGCCGCGGGCGATGATTGCGTTGGTGCCTGTTGCGCAGGTGCAACCATCGCGACGGGAATGGGCTGGTCTTCTTCTTCCAGATCCAGTGGCTTCGGGGCCAAAATCAGCTGTTCCGCGAATTGGTTCGCCGTCCCTTCAGAGGCCACAGCATTGACCGACAGACCCTGATTATCCGCCAGTTGGCCGCCCGGGTTTTCGGGCCGCACGCGCATATCGCCCTGGGCCGCACGCACCACCGGAATGCCGGTAACATCGCGCACCAGCAGCTTGTAGCCCCAGACCCCGATGCCGACGATCAAGGTGATGGAAAGCGCCGCGCCCGCGAAATTTGCAAACTTGGTCAAGGGCTTGGCCGCAACTTGCGGTGCCAACCCTGCGTCATGTTCAAAGGAGTACCCCCCACCCTGGGAGGAGGACGTGTAATCTGCCATTTCTGCCTCACTGCCCGCGTCAGATATCACCCGCGCGGGTCTGTTTTTTGAACCTGCCTGACCAGCATTGGTGCGTTATCGCATCTCTTCCGCTGGCTTGACCCCAAGAATACCAAGACCTGACGCAATTACAATCGCTGCGGCTTGGGCCAGCGCGATTTTTGACTGGGACAGGGCCGCATCATCCTGCAGGAAACGCAGTTCAGGCACGTCGTTGCCGCGGTTCCACAGCCCGTGGAAATCGCCCGCCAGCTCGTAGAGATAAAAGGCGATCCGGTGCGGTTCGTTGCTGCGCGCTGCGGTCTCTACCATCCGGGGCCATTCGGCCAGCTTTTGCGCCAGTTTCAGCTCTGCTTCGTGGTCAAGCTGGCTCAGGTCGGCACGCTGCAAGGTTTCAATATCGGTGTCGACACCCGCCTCTGCTGCCTTGCGCAGGACAGAATGCACACGCGCATGGGCATATTGCACGTAGAACACCGGATTCTCGCGCGACTGTTCCAGCACCTTGGCAAAGTCAAAGTCCAGCATCGCGTCATTCTTGCGGGTCAGCATGACAAAACGCGTCACATCGGGGCCCACCTGATCAACCACATCGCGCAGGGTGACAAATGTCCCTGCCCGTTTGGACATCTTGAATTCCTTGCCGTTCTTGAACAGCTTGACCAGCTGCGTCAGCTTGATGTCGAGCGGCACCGCCCCCTCGGACAGCGCCGAAACAGCAGCTTTCATCCGTTTGACATAGCCGCCGTGATCCGCGCCAAAGACGTCGATCAGCATGTCAAAGCCACGCTGCACCTTGTCGTAGTGATACGCGATATCGGGCGCGAAATAGGTCCAGCCGCCGTCGGACTTCATCACCGGACGGTCAACGTCATCGCCATGGGCGGTGGATTTGAACAGGGTCTGCTCGCGCGGCTCCCAGTCCTCGGGCTTCTTGCCTTTTGGCGGCTCAAGCACGCCCTCATAGATCAGCCCCTTGGCTTTCAAGTCATCAATCGCGGATTCGATCCGGCCCGTGCCATAAAGCGACTTTTCGGAGTAAAACACATCCATCTTCACCCCGAGAGAGGCGAGATCATCGCGGATCAGCTTCATCATCTCGTCGGTGGCAAAGTTGCGCACCTCTTCAAGCCAGACGGATTCATCGGCGTCGATATAGGCGTCGCCCACCTTATCTTTCAGCGCAGCCCCCACATCGATCAGATAGTCGCCGGGGTATGTGCCTTCGGGAAAGGCGACCTCTTGGCCATGCGCCTCGAGATAACGCAGATAGACAGAGCGCGCCAAAACATCGACCTGCGCGCCGCCGTCGTTAATGTAATATTCACGCGTGACATCGAAGCCGGCGAAATCCAGCAAGGACGCCAGCGCATCGCCAAAGACCGCACCGCGGGTGTGCCCCACATGCAGCGGCCCCGTCGGGTTGGCCGAGACATATTCGACGTTGACCCGTTTGCCCTGCCCCAGATCGCCGCGGCCAAAGTCTGTGCCCTGCCCCAGAACGGCACCGACAACGCCCTGCCAGACCGCAGCGCTTAGCCGCAGGTTCAAGAACCCCGGGCCCGCCACATCCGCCGCGGTGATCCGAGGATCCTCGGCCAGCTTTTCGGCCAGTTTCTCGGCGATATCGCGCGGTTTCATACGGGCCGGTTTCGCCAACACCATCGCGGCATTGGTCGCCATATCCCCATGCGCCGCATCGCGCGGCGGCTCTACGGTAATGGCGTCAAAGCTCAGCCCCTCGGGCAGAAACCCGTCGGCAACCAGCGTATCAAGGGTGGACAGCACGAGGCTGCGGATATCGGCAAATAGGTTCATAACGGGGTTCCTTCGACTTGGCCCCGTGTATCACCTGAATATGCGCCCATAATCAAGGGCGGTTCAGCCTTTAACGATCAACCGCTCATGTTCCTGCAAGGCAAACCGATCTGTCATCCCCGAGATATAGTCGCTGACGATCCGCGCAAGCGCCGTATCGCCGTCCGCGTCCTCTACGTCCTTGCGCCATTGCTTGGGCAATTGGTCCGTATGCGCGCAGAAATAGGGGAACAGATCCTCGACCACCTGCGTCACCTGCTTGCGCATGATCACCACGGATGGCGCGCGATACATGCGGTCGAACAGAAAGGCGCGGATGACCTTGAGATCCTGGAAAACCGGATCGGAGAACTGGATCAACGTGCGCCCGGCCATGCGAATATCGGTGGCGGTTTCGGGCTTCATCTCGGCCAGACGGTGCCGCGCGACGCTGATCACGTCCTCCACCAGCACGCCAAAGAAACGGCGCAGCGCTTCGTGGCGGCGGCGGTAGTAGTTCAGACCGGGATACAGCCTGTCCACTTCGGCGAAATTCTGCTTCAGGATCGGCAGTTCGGCCAGTTCGTCCGTCGAGAACAGCTCGGCCCGCAAACCGTCATGCAGGTCGTGGTGGTTATAGGCCACATCATCGGCAATCGCCGCCACCTGCGCCTCGGCACTGGCGAATGTCTCCAGCTCAAGGTCATGCTGACGCTCATAGGCCGCAAGTGCCCACGGCAGCTCTCCTGTCACCGGCCCGTTGTGCTTGGCCAACCCCTCCAGCGTGTCCCAAGTCAGGTTCAGCCCGTCGAAATCCGCGTAATGCCGCTCCAGATGGGTGACGATGCGGATGGCTTGGGCGTTGTGGTCAAACCCGCCATAGGGGGCCATCAAGGCTTCCAGCGCGTCCTCGCCCGTGTGACCAAAGGGCGGATGCCCCAGATCATGGGCCAGGGCGACCGCCTCTGTCAGCTCGGCATTCAGACCCAACGCACCGGCGATCGTGCGTGCCACCTGCGCCACCTCGATCGAATGGGTCAGCCGCGTGCGATAGTAATCGCCCTCATGTTCGATAAAGACCTGCGTCTTGTGCTTGAGCCGCCGGAAGGCGCTGGCGTGGATGATCCGGTCGCGGTCCCGCTGAAAGCAGGAACGAAAGGTGCTTTCCTCTTCCGGTATCAACCGTCCCCGGGTCAATGCCGGATCAGAGGCAAAAGAAGCGCGCATAGTCGGTGGTCCTTGTGGCCTGTCCTGCGGGTTTCTATATTGTAAGACAACACAGATGGAAACCGATCACACCGGAGCCCGAAAATGAACCTGCCCCCCCAAGTTACCCCGCGCGCCTTTGACCGCCTTGCCGAAATCGGTGCCGCCGCAGAGGGCAAAGCCCTGCGCGTCGCCGTAGAGGGCGGCGGCTGCTCCGGCTTTCAGTACGACATCGCGCTGGATGATCCCAAAGACGATGACCTGATCCTTGAAGGGGCTGGCCAGAAAGTTGTGGTCGACAGCATCTCCCTGCCCTTTCTTGCCAATGCCGTCATCGACTTCTCGGAAGAGCTGATCGGCGCGCGGTTCGTGATCGAAAACCCCAATGCCACCAGCGCCTGTGGCTGCGGCACGTCTTTCTCGATGTAACTGGCACCCGATACACGCGCCCGCTTCATTTTGCCAAAGTAAACTCCCGCCGGAGGCTGGCCTCATGCCCGCATGAGGCCATTCTAGCGCCGCAGCTGCACCGCGGAGGGCATGGCCGGGATCGGTGCCCGCGCAAACCGCGCGAAAAACGCTTCAAATTGCGGGCAAGACGTCTCTGCCTCGGTCAGTATCTCTTGCGCCTCAGGGTCCAGAGCCCTCATGACCCGTCCACGCATAGGCGACCACTGCGCTTGCCGCGTCTCTCCCATTTCAAAAAGCGCCGCCGACAGCGCCTGCAGCGCCCCGTTTGACGGGGTATAGCGGATGGCCACTGCTCCTTGTGGCACCGGTTGGCAAAATGCCGCCCCTCCGGACATATGCGCGGCCCAGCCGGTCACCAGATATGCGTGATACCCGTCCACCGGTCCGCCCCCCTGCTGCGGTACGATCCGGCAGGCACGTGCAGCGGACTGAACCGCATCCTCCCACAGTGCAGGTGCCGCAGCGCCTGCTAACCGTAGCGCGGCACAAATCTCGGCCAGCAGATCCATATCCTGATCAAGATACGCCAGAATACCGGCAAAATTCAGGCTTCTGATCGCTGTCGCCGGCAGTTGGGGGGCGCGCTGACCGTAGTCTGACAGATAGAAAACGATATGTGCCAGCTCATAGGATGCTTTCTTGTTGGGCAGCGCAAAGATTTCGGATCGCGTGAAAAACCGGCGCAAGCGTGATTGCAGGGCGTCATCGCGCGGCACGGACATCCGACGTGCCAGTAGGCGCTGCGCTTCGGCGCGTTGCAGGTCAGACAGTTCCCCATCCGCCAGCCGCATACGCGCGACCCAATGCACCAACCGCTCCCCCGCGTCGCCGGGCAAACCCAGATCCTCAAGGTCCAGCGCGAGAGACAGGAAAAATCGGTAGTACTGCGGAAAGAAGCGGATCGTCTCTTCGATGCGGTCATAGAAGGACGCATAGGGCACCAGAGCGTCTGGCGGGACAGGCATGTTCGCGCTTGCCAGAATCCCCAGCCATTCCGCGTTTTCCTTCAACCAGAACACATCCCCCGCACGGCGTCGCTGCACCGCAAACATACGGCTGATCGCGGCGGTATCGGCGTGTTTGCGACCGCTATTGCGCGCACGTACGGATGAAAGCGGTATAACATTCGACATAGGCCCCCCTTGGCAAGAAACCCCTGCGCCGGTTCCAGCGCAGGGTGTGTTTGGATTAGCAGCCGGTGGTAAACAAACCGGTAAGCTCCCCAGTCGCCATGCCGCCTGCCTGCGGTCCCGACTGTAGCCCTGTGGTGAACAGCCCGGTGCCGTGGTCGCGATGGGGGTCTCGCCCTGCACGGATACAGCCGGTGGTATAAAGCCCTGTCCCCGCCCCCTGATGGAGCGATGCCGCCCCGGCCTGAACATTCGGGAAAGCAGTTTCGACGTAAGCAATAGCGGTCATGAGTTTTCCTTTTTGACGTGATTTTGAAATCGGCAACTAAACCTCAAGCTGCACTGCCTTCATCAATCACCACCTCGGGGCTTTGACCTAGGCGACAAAAAGATCGCATTTTAACGATGTAAATCATCCACATGCGCCGTGTCTTTGATCCGGTTGAAACCACGCGGCGATGCCGTGTTCTCCACAATAGCGACAATTTTAACGGAACGCTGGCAAAGCGCCCCGCGGCGGCGTGGGCACCGTCGGCTCACCTTCGAATCGCGGGCGAAACATGCCCAAACCGGTGCAGCCCCCTTGCCCCATATTGCGGTATGCGCGATAGCTGCGGGGACCAATGCAGGGGGCCGCCATGAAAATCGCCACGTTCAACATCAACGGGATCAAAGCGCGGATCGACGCCCTGCCCCAATGGCTCGACGAAGCGCAGCCCGATGTCGCCATTCTGCAAGAGATCAAATCCGTCGACGAAGGCTTCCCGCGCGAGCTGTTCGAGGATCGCGGCTATAACGTCGAGACCCACGGGCAGAAATCCTTTAACGGCGTCGCGATCCTGTCAAAGCTCCCGCTTGAGGATGTGACCCGTGGCCTGCCCGGGGACGACAGCGACGAACAGGCGCGCTATATCGAGGCGACGGTCGTGGGCGATCATTCTTCGGTTCGGCTTTGTGGGTTGTATCTGCCCAACGGCAACCCCGCGCCGGGCCCGAAGTACGATTACAAACTGGCGTGGATGCAGCGTCTTGAAGACCGTGCGCGCGCACTCTTGGCCGAGGAAACACCGTTTCTGCTGACGGGCGACTTCAACATCATCCCCCAAGCCGAAGACGCGGCAACGCCGGATGCCTGGCGTGAAGACGCGCTGTTTCGCCCTGAATCCCGCGCCGCGTGGCGACGTCTGCTGGCCCTTGGCCTGACAGAGGCGTTCCGCGCACGGACCCAAGGGCCGGGGCATTACAGCTTTTGGGATTATCAGGCAGGCGCGTGGAACCGCAACAACGGCATCCGTATCGACCATTTCCTGCTGAGCCCTGCCATCGCGGACAGCCTGCGCGACTGCCAGATCGACAAAGATGTACGCGGACGCGAGAAACCCTCCGATCACGTGCCCGTCTGGGTGGAGCTTGACCTGTGACGCGGACGCACAAGCGCGGCCCTAGATCACGCCTGAAGCTCGGCATCCCAATAAAGAAAATCCATCCAGCTATCATGCAGGTAGTTGGGCGGGAATTTCCGGCCCATATTACGCAGATCCTCGGCTTGCGGCTGGCGCGGTGGTTTGCGCAGCTGAAACCCGGTCTGGTGCAGCGCCTTGGACCCTTTTTTCAGATTGCACGGGCTACACGCCGCAACGACGTTCTGCCAGCTTGTGATACCGCCCGCCGCACGGGGCACCACGTGGTCAAAGGTCAGATCCCCCCGTGCACCGCAGTACTGGCAGCAGAATTCGTCCCTCAGAAATAAATTAAAGCGCGTGAAGGCCACGCGCTTTTGAGGTTTGACGTAATCTTTGAGAACGACCACCGACGGGATGCGAATTTGCATCGACGGGCTGTGAACATAGTCGTCATATTCAGCGACGATATCCACCCGATCCAGCCATTTGGCCTTCACCGCTTCCTGCCAGGGCCACAGCGACAACGGATAGTAGGACAAGGGCCTGTAATCCGCGTTCAGCACAAGGGCCGGTTTGTTTTTCAGCCCTGCCGGGCTTCGGGTGAATTCAGTTCTAAAGTCGCCGTCCATTGTTCGATAGCCCCTTGCCGTTCCGCGTCCGGTCCAGCGGGACAGCCCCGCTGATGCTTTCGACTATATCTCGTGGTTTGCGTCTGACAAGTCGCAAACGGATACAAGATGTCGCAGAATGCGTAAGCTGATTACGTAACAGGCATGTGACGGAAACGGCCAATCCGGCCGGGGCCTTCCTGCGGGTCGCGCATGCGCCCGCAGGGAATGGGATCAAAGTCCCAGTTTGTCGCGCATAAAGGCCAGCGCCACGCTCAGCCCGTCGGGGGCAATTCCGTGGCCTGTACCCTTCATGATATGGGCGAAAACGTCCGTCCATCCGGCCTCTTGCAAGGTTTCGGCGGCCTGCGGCAGGGATTGCGGCGGGACAACATCGTCGGCGTCGCCGTGCACCAGCAAGACCGGAGGGCGCACGACCGCTTCGTCTTTCAGGCTCTCGGGAGACAGCAAGCGGCCCGAAAACGCGACAACACCAGCCACAGCATCTTCGCGGCGCGGCGCGACATGCAGCGCCATCATCGTACCTTGGGAAAAGCCAAACAGCACGACCTGTTCGGGCAGCAGATCTTCGTCCACCATCAGCGCATCGAGAAAGGCGTTCAGGTCATCGACCGCCTGCATCATCCCGCGTTCGGCTTCTTCCTCAGAGGAGTTATCGATCCAGGGAATCGGGAACCACTGGAACCCCATGGGCGCACCGGCACAGGCTTCGGGCGCATCGGGGGCCACGAAAAGCGTGTCGGGCAGATGTTCCCCCAACGGGTCGGCAAGCCCCAGCAGATCGGCACCATTCGCGCCATAGCCATGCAGGAACACGACGGCAGACCGCGTTTCCCCCGAGACCGGTTCGCGGCGCTCTGCGTTTAGTACTCGTGTCATGAAATCCCTTCCCGTTGTTTTGCCACGCGGTAGTACGAAAACAGGATGCGGGCTGCAACCGATCGCCAGGGCGACCAGTCCTGCGCCATTTCCGCAAGCTGCTTCGGCTTTGGTCGCTGGGGCAGATCAAACAGGATTTTCGCGGCCTCTTGCAAGGCCAGATCGCCCTGCGGCAGGATATCGGCGCGGCCCAGCGAAAACATCGCATAGATCTGCGCCGTCCACAGCCCGACACCGGGCACCGCGGTCAGCGTGTCAATCACCACCGCATCCGGTGCGTCCCGCAAGGCGGTATAGTCGATCCCAGCCTCAGCCAACGCCAACGCATAGCGGATTTTCTGGCGGCTCAGTCCCGCCGCGCGCAGGCCATCCTCGCCCGCGGTGAGTATCGCAGTCTCATGGGTCAGTCCCGCCGCATCCATCTTGGCACGCATGGCATTTGCCGACGCGACAGAGACTTGCTGGCTGATGATCGCCCCGATCAACGCGTCAAACCCGTCCGCACGCAATCGCAGAGGCAAAGGGCCAGTCGCGGCCAAGGCCGTAGCAAACTGCGGCACATGCGCAGCGAGCCAATCAGCCCCTTCGGCGACATCCGCGTCGCCAGTGATAATCCGTCCGATGCTCATCCGGCTGTGCCCCCCGTTGTCAGCGTCTCGACCCAGTTGATCGCCGAATCCGGCGCGGCGACAACCTGCGCGCCGACGGGGGCCGCCGGACGGTCAATGGCAATCACCCGCAGCCCCAAAGCGCGCGCTGCGTCCAGTTTGGGGCGGCTTGGCACGCCACCGACGTTGCGCAGGACCAGCGTATCGATCTGCAAGGCGCGAAACAACGCCTCCTCCGCCGCCTGAGTGAAGGGGGGCTGGCCATAGACGGCTTCGGCAAAGGGGGGCAGCTTGGTTCGGGCCTGCGCGTTGGTCTGCCGCAGATAAAGCCGCGCGCCTGCGAAAGGGGCGTAATCCGCCACCGTTCCGCGCCCCGTCGCGGCAAAGACCCGTGCTTGGGGTCGGATCATCCGTGCCGCTGCCGCGACCGACGCGGCCCGTTCAACCGGTGCCGAGATGTCCCACATGGGCCGCAGGACACGCAGATAAGGCAGCCCCAACCGCGCGGTGGCGTCATAAGCGATCTGCGAAATATCCGCGTCAAACCCGTGCCCTGCGTCCAGCACCGCGGTAAACTCATGGGCGTGCAGATAGGCTGCCATCTCATCCACGGTGCGCGGTGACCAGATCTCGGACGGTACGGCCAGCGGTCCAAAGCTGCGCTCTGTCCGCCGTAACACCGCCCGTGCAGAGACGTCAGACCCCGCCATCGCAGCGGCGATCTCATGCGCTTCGGCGCTGCCAGCGATCAGCAGAATATGGGGGCCCCGGTTCATGGCGCGACCATCGTTGACCCCGCCGCTGGACGCAAGGCCCTTGCAGCCCCCCAAAGCCCGGTCTACGCATTCACCATGACAGTGATTGATGACACCCGCGCCAAGCGCAACGTCGCCGTGCTGGTGACCGCGCAGGCCTTTCTTGGCAGCCAGATGCCGATGTATTTTGTGGTCGGCGGATTGGCGGGGCAACAACTGTCGCCCAACGTCTGCCTCGCAACGCTGCCGATCTCTATGATCGTCTTCGGGTCGATGACCACGGCCCCGTGGCTGTCGACGGTGATGCAACGCTTTGGCCGTCGCGCGGGCTTTGTGGCCGGCGCATTTGGCGGGATGACGGGGGCCGCGCTTTGTGCCTATGCCCTGACGATCCAGAGTTTCATGACCTTCCTGCTGGGCAGTTATCTGATCGGCATCTACATGTGCTCGCAAGGGTTTTTCCGCTTTGCAGCGACGGACACCGCATCTGACGCGTTCCGGCCCAAGGCGATTTCCTATGTCATGGCGGGCGGGCTGATCTCGGCCATCATCGGGCCGCAGCTGGTAGGGTTTCTGACCGGTGCCAACGGCGATGCGACGATGATGCGGTTTTTCCCGGTCTACCTCGCCGCGATTGCGCTGAACGCTGTGGGCATGGTGCTTTTCGCCTTCCTCAACATCCCCAAGCCGCCGGTGCCGGCCGTGGATGCCCCCAAGGGCCGCAGCCGGATAGAGCTTTTGAAGACCCCGCGCATCGCCGTCGCTGTGATCTGCGGCATGGTATCCTATGCGCTGATGAACCTTGTCATGACCTCGACGCCGCTGGCGGTTGTGGGCTGCGGCTATGACATCGTGGATGCGTCCCATGTGGTCACAGGCCACGTTCTGGCGATGTATGCGCCATCGTTTTTCACCGGCCACCTGATCGCGAAATTCGGGGTCGAAAAGATCCTCGGCCTTGGCATCGCGATCCTTGCGGGGGCCGGTGTGGTCGCGCTGCAGGGGGTGGAGCTGAACAACTTCTACATCGCGCTGATCCTGCTGGGGATCGGCTGGAACTTCGGCTTTATCGGCGCGACATCCATGCTGGCCGGTGCCCATGAACCGCACGAGCGTGGCCGCATGCAAGGTCTGAACGATCTGCTGGTGTTTGGCGGGGTGACCTTTGCGTCCCTGTCAAGCGGCGGACTGATGAACTGCTCGGGCGGCAACCCCGTCGAAGGCTGGGCCGCCGTCAATATCGCGATGATCCCGTTTCTGGTGCTGGCAGGCGGGTCGCTGATCTGGCTGATGCTGCGGCAACGAAGCGCGCGGGTCTAGCGCTACCAACGCCCCGACAAAGCCCGCCACGACAGGGCGAAATCATTCATCGGCGGCAGTTCTGCGGCGCTGACACGCCCGGGGGCGGCGATGGCCGCGCTCAGCACCTTGTCTGCCGCGCCGACGCTATACATCGCCGGTCGCGCCGCTTTCGAGATCTTGCCTCGGTTGGCCCGCGCCTGTCGTAACCGCGCCCGTGCCTTTTGGGCCAGCGCCACAACGCCAGCGTCGGTGCCGTCCAACAAAGGGACGCGCCCCTGCTCTACCAGCTGCGGGATCGCGTGCAGCCAAGCCGCCACCCCCGCCCCATAAGCCGCATCGCGCACCGTGGTCTCCTCCGCCGGTCCCAAAGACCGCGCCGCCACCCACATCAGATGGCCCGCGGTCTGGTCGATATAGGCGTCGAAATGGGCGGCATCTTCAAAGGCGTCGCGGTAGATATCCCACCGCCGCGCGGCGGCCAGCGTGTCCAGCAACACCGCGTCTTCGGGCGAGATGGCCAGTCCAAGGGGTGTCGCAACCTCGTGCCGCCGCACAACGCCACGGTTCGCGATCTCGTCACAGACATCGCGCCACCACTGCAAACGCATCTCGGCGATCATGGTTTCCTGCGTCACCCAAGGCGCGCGCGCCACCTCGATATTAAAGGCATAAAGCGGGAACAACACACGGCGTGCGGCCACAGGGGCCGCCATGCTGGCGCGAAAGCGCAGCGGATCGGCACGCTCGATAATTGCCGCGCAGGCGCTTAGATCGGCATCAAATTCCATGGGTCCTATCCCTTGCGGTCGCGGATCAGCTTCCAGCGGATCGCGTCCAACAACGCTTCGAAAGACGCATCGACGATGTTGGCCGACACACCCACAGTAGACCAGCGCCGCCCCTGCCCGTCTTCGCTGTCGATGATCACCCGCGTCACCGCCTCTGTGCCACCTTGCGTGATCCGCACCTTGAAATCCACCAGATGCATATCCTCCAGCAGCGCCGAGTACTGTCCCAGATCCTTGACCAGCGCCTTGCTGAGCGCGTTCACCGGCCCGCGGTCGCAGCCTTCGGCATCCATGCTCTCGCTCACCGACAGACGTTTCTCGCCATCCACCTTCACGACGACAACCGCTTCTGACAGGCTGACCATCTGGTCGTATTTGTTTTTGCGCCGCTCGACGGTCACACGATAGCGTTTTACCTCGAAGAGGTCCGGCATCTGCCCCAGAGCTTTACGCGCCAGCAGCTCAAAGCTGGCCTGAGCAGTGTCATAGCTATAGCCTTCGGCCTCGCGCGCCTTCACCTCGTCAAGGATCTGCCCCAAGGCCGGATCCCCCTTGGCGATGGTCAAGCCCGCGCTTTCCAGACGCCGGCGCAGGTTTGACTGGCCCGCCTGGTTCGACATGGGGATGATACGCGTGTTGCCGACCAGCGCGGGGTCGATATGTTCATAGGTGGACGGGTCTTTCAGGATCGCGCTGGCATGCAGCCCCGCCTTATGCGCAAAGGCTGACGACCCGACAAAGGCCGCCTGTTTGGTCGGCACGCGGTTCAAGATCTCGTCCAGCGCACGGCTGATCTGGGTGAGATTTGCCAGACCGTCTAGCGGGATACCCGTGTCGAACCGGCTGGCATAGGGCTCTTTCAGCA
>NZ_DGMH01000050.1:0-12635 GCF_002388305.1 Sulfitobacter sp. UBA4523 | reverse complement strand
CCCGCCTCCACCGCCGCAAGACTGCCCGCGACGGCGGTTTCGGTGTCGTTATGGGTATGGATGCCCAGATGATCGCCGGGGATGCCTGCGGCGATGACCTCGGCTGTGATGCGTCCGACCTCGGCGGGCATGGTGCCGCCATTGGTATCACAAAGCACGATCCACCGCGCGCCCGCCTCATAGGCCGCCTTGATCGCGGTCAGCGCATAATCGGGGTTGGCGCGGTAGCCGTCAAAGAAATGCTCTGCATCAAACAGCGCCTCGCGGCCCTGCGCCACCAGATGCGCGATGGATTTCGCGATATTATCCGTGTTCTCGTCCAGCGTAATCCCGAGCGCTGCCGAGACGTGAAAATCATGGGTTTTACCCACCAAGCAGACCGTCCGCGTGCCCGCATTCATCACCGCCGCCAGCACATCATCGTTCTGCGCCGACATGCCGTTGCGCTTGGTCATACCAAAGGCCGTCATCTTCGCCCGTGTGGTCGGTGCCGCGTCGAAAAAGGCACTATCCGTCGGGTTCGCGCCGGGCCAGCCGCCCTCGATGTAATCCACCCCAAGCGTATCAAGCGCGGTCGCAATCGTGATCTTTTCCGCGGTCGAGAATTGCACCCCTTGGGTCTGCTGCCCGTCGCGCAATGTGGTGTCATACAGATAAAGGCGTTCGCGGGTCATAGGCTGCGCCCTTTCAGTTGCTCACTCTTGAGGTCGTGCACTTCGCACGACCAGCCCCCGTCCGCCCCCACGGGCGGGGGCTTCGCCCCAACCCTCGGCCGGGGGCTGGTCTGCGTTGTGATATGGGTCATTAAGTAGCGATTTTTCGTGCGCAGACGCGAACAACCATTCATCACGTATCCGCCCATAATCTGTCTAGTTTAGTGGCGTCAAAGTTCGGGAGCCGTTCAAAATGAGCTTCCGAACCCGTGTCTTTAACCAATACCCCAGCACCGAGCATTTCATCACGTATTCTATCTGCCAGATTAAAATCTTTGCTTTGCCTAGCAGTTTGTCGCCTTTGCAAAAGGTCCTGAATCAACCCTGTCTCAGCATCACTAAATCCATCAATTCTGGCCCAGTCTGGGATAGTACCGTCGAATAATCCTAGAAATGCCATCGATTGCCTTAGCTGCGAAACATCGCCGCCAGTGGATAACGCGTGGCAATTTGTGATGGCATCCGGTGTGTTGAGATCATCTGCCAACGCGGCCAAAGTGCCATCGTGTACATCATCGCCAAGTTTCGTAGTCGACAGACCAATTTGACGATACCACCTCCTCAACGTCTTAGTCGCCTCGTCCCGCTTTTTCTCGGTCCAGTCCATCGGCTTGCGGTAATGCGTGCTGAGCATCACAAACCGGATCACCTCTCCCGGCACGCCTTGGTCCAGCAGATCGCGCACGGTGAAGAAGTTACCAAGCGATTTGGACATCTTCTTGCCCTCGACCTGCAACATCTCGTTGTGCAGCCAGTAGCGCGCCATCTCGTCGGTGCCATTGGCGCAGCAGCTTTGGGCGATCTCGTCCTCGTGGTGCGGGAATTGCAGGTCCAGACCGCCGCCGTGGATGTCAAAGACGTGAGGTGCGCTCTTCGCCTTGTCCGACAGACGGTCCTGACGCAGGGGCTCTTTCCACAGCAACTCGTCCGCCATGGCGGAACATTCGATGTGCCAGCCAGGGCGGCCACGGCCCCAGGGGCTGTCCCACCCCGGCGTTGCATCGTCCGACGGCTTCCACAGCACGAAATCCATCGGGTCTTCTTTGTAGGGGGCCACCTCCACCCGCGCGCCGGCGATCATATCATCGACGGAACGCCCTGATAGCGCTCCATAATTTTTGTAGCTACGCACGCGGAAAAGCACATGCCCTTCCGCAGGATACGCGTGCTCTTTGGCGATCAGGTCTTCGATCATCGCGACCATCTGCGGAATATAGGCGGTGGCGCGTGGCATGTGATCGGGCTCAAGCGCGCCGACTTCGGCCATATCGTCCAGAAACCACTGGGTTGTCTCAGCGGTAATCTCTCCGATAGACCGCCCGCTTTGTGCTGCGCGCGCGTTGATCTTGTCATCCACATCCGTGAAGTTACGCACATAGGTCACATGGGCGTCGCCATAGACATGGCGCAGCAACCGGTTGAGCACGTCAAACACGATCACGGGGCGCGCATTGCCCAGATGGGCGCGGTCGTACACCGTGGGCCCACAGACATACATCCGCACGTTTTTATCATCAATCGGGGTGAAATCCTCGCGTTTGCGGGTTTTCGTGTTGTGCAGCTTGATCGTGGTCATGGCGCGTCCTTACGCAAGGATTGCGCGGGCATGGCACAGAAATCTCGGGAAGAAAACGATGTGAGCAAGCCCGCCGGAAGGTCTTAGCAGGTAATACAGCAAATAATGAGTGGCATCATCTTCATGCCGTCTGCGTAGCCCGACCCGCCACTGGCGGTCAAGCCTGATTGACAAATCAACCATGCTCTGCGCCCCTGCGTCTTCAAGTTACGAGGGAGAGACGGCATGCAACTATCATCGCGCATCACAGGGCTGCTTGGCGGCGGGTCAGACGGCTGGGGCGTTTTCCTGCGCGCCCGCCAGATGATTGAACAGGGTACGCAGGTGACAGAGCTGACGATTGGCGAACATGACATCCGCACCGCCGCACCGATCCTGCAAGATATGCACCGCGCCGCTTTGGCCGGTCACACCGGATATGCGGCCATCCCCGGCACCACGGGTCTGCGCGATGCCGTGGCCGCGCGGTTGCAGGAACGTACCGGCGTGCCGACGACGCGCGACAATGTGCTGATCACGCCGGGTGGTCAAAGCGCGCTGTTTGCCGCGCATATGGCGACCTGCAACCCCGGCGATACAGCGCTTTATATCGATCCCTATTACGCCACCTACCCCGGTACGATCCGCGGTGTCAGCGCCCTGCCCCATGCGATCGCCGCCCGTGCGGAGGATGCGTTCCAGCCCCGTGCGGACGTGATTGCCGCCGCTGCGAAGCAGACCAACGCGGCGTCGCTGCTGGTGAATTCGCCCAACAACCCCACCGGCGTTGTCTATTCCCGCAAAACGCTTGAAGGCATCGCGCAGGTCTGCCGCGATCACGACATGTGGCTGATCTCGGACGAGGTTTACGACACACAAGTCTGGGAGGGCGCGCATCTCTCGCCGCGCGCGCTGGACGGGATGGCGGAGCATACTCTGGTCGTAGGGTCGATGTCGAAAAGCCACGCGATGACCGGCTCGCGCTGCGGCTGGATCGTCGGGCCCGTGGATGCGATCGAGCACCTGACCAATCTGGCGACCCACACGACCTATGGCGTGCCCGGATACATTCAGGACGCGGCGCTGTTCGCGCTGAACCAAGGCACCGGTTTCGAGACAGAGATCGCCGCGCCTTTCCAGCGCCGCCGTCTGCTGGCGCAAGACATTCTTGCGCGACAGAACGCCGTCAGCCTCGTGCCCGCCCAAGGCGCGATGTATCTGATGCTGGATGTGCGCAGCACCGGCATGAGTGGCGAGGATTTTGCCTACGCGCTGCTGGAAAAACACCACATCGCGGTGATGCCCGGCGAAAGCTTCGGGACGGCAGCGGCAGGCCATATCCGCGTGGCGATGACCATCGAGGACACGCGCTTTGCCCAAGCGTTGGCGACAGTATGCGACTTCGCGGAAAGCCTCGCCGCCTGACGAAAGCGTCGCGCGACCGCAGCTGCCAACATACGAAAAAGGCCGGAGGATAATCCTCCGGCCTTTTTGACTGGCACATTATTATTTCCTGCCGAGAGCACCGTTATGCGACGCCCTCGGCAGATACACCGCCAGTTTTCAGCGTGTCAGCTTAGAAGCGGTAGGAACCACGGATGTTGAATGTGGTTACGTCTGCGTCGTTACCGGAAACACCGCTTACGTCGTTAAATTTGTGCTCAAGCAGTTCTGCACCAACGCTGTATTGCTCGGTGATTTTGTAGTCCATACCGACACCATAGAAGGCACCGTCTTCGTCACCCATGGTAGTATCGGCACGAGCGTAACCGCCGGTCGCGTAGATCAGAGTGCTACCCAAGTCGTAACCACCTTTGATTTTCGCACGAGCAACCGAGTCGATGGAACCCTGTGTTACGCCTGCAGCGTCGTTCAGATCGATGTCTGTTTTGTCGTAGTCCAGCTCACCGCCCAATACGAAGCGACCGAAGTCGTAGTTGTAACCAGCGTGGAAACCGTAGGACCCGTTGTCACCTTCCAGACCGTTGTCGACCTCAGCGTCGGAATAACCCAGTTGCAGACCGGTGTAGAAGCCTGTCCAGTCGCCACCCAGGTCGGGTGCAGGAACAGGTGCGGTCATCACGGGCTCAACCACTGGCTCTGCCAGGCTACCGGCGTATGTTGCGCCAGCGAATGCTGTGGATGCCAGAACGGCTGCGGATGCAAGTTTCATAGTGCGTTTCATAATCGTAACTCCTCGATCAGTTTGTATCGGAGCGGGCGCTTCCCGCTTCATCGACACAACACGGCAGCTAAGATCTGGTTTCGGGATTTCCCAATCACGGGTTGGTGATCGGAAAATTGTTGCTCAAATGCACGGCGTCTCGGCGGCCCGTCGCCGCTATTAACCCTTTTTACCAAGGCCAAAACGCAGTTCCGCGGGGATGCGCCAAAATCACCCGAAATTAAATTTTCAAGAAGATGGAACAATCTGCCCGCAGGCTGCAGCAGAAATCCCGCGAAAATGCTGCAAAAAGTGGCGTTTACCCCCCTATGTGCTAGGTAGCGATGCGGTCCGGATGATAGCACGTCCGGCATAATCGAGGCGAAACGAGTATGATCAATTTCTTCATTACCCATATAGAGGTCGTTGGCGTCATCCTTTTGACCCTCGGCGTGGCCTTCATCCTGCTTCAGCAGCGCCGCAGCCCACAATCAACTGCCGCTTGGATTCTGTTTCTGGTGGTGATGCCCTATGTCGCCGCGCCCTTGTTCTTGGCGCTTGGCTTTCGCAAACAGGGCAAACGCTACGAGCCTATTATCTTTACCCAAAAAGAAGACCCGCAAACGCCCGTGCATGCGCTGGACGAGATGTTCCAGAGCTTCAACCTGCCCCCCGCGCTGGAAGCACAGCGACTGAACCTGCATGATACACCCCAAACCGCCTATGCCGCCGCGATGGAGGTGATCGAGAGCGCGACACAGACGATTGATGTGCTGTTCTATATCGTCTCGGACGATGACACCGGCAATCACGTGGTCGACGCCCTGACCGAAAAAGCCCGCAACGGCGTCAAGGTGCGCTTGCTGATGGACCGGCTCGGCACCCTGCGCGGCCCCTCCAAGGCGGTCAAGGCGTTGCGCAAGGCCGGCGGCGAGGTGCTGTTCTTTTCGCCGATCCTGCAACTGCCCAGCAGTGGCCACCTGAACCTGCGCAACCATCGCAAGATGATCATCGCCGATCATGCCCGTGTTTTTTCAGGCGGGATGAACATTGGCGAACACTATATGTCAGACCATCCGCACACCGATCACTGGGTCGATCTGGCCTTCACCCTCGAAGGGCAATCGGTACAGACCTTCTGCGATGTCTTCCGCTCGGACTGGGAAGTCGCCTGTGGTGAAGACGTGGATCATATCACAACGCCGGCCCCCACCACCGCGGGCAATGCGACGGTGCAGTTGATCCCCTCGGGCCCTGATATTGTCGAAGACCCGCTGCACGACGGGATTATCCGCGCGCTGCATCTGGCGAAAACCCGTATCTGGATCGCCACCCCCTATTTCGTCCCGACCGAGCCTCTGGCCAATGCGTTGCGCATTGCGGCGCTGCGCGGGGTGGATGTGCGTATTCTGGTGCCGCAGAAGTCGAACCAGCATATCGCGGACTTCGCCCGTGGCGGCTATCTGCGCGATGCGCATACCGCAGGGGCCAAGGTCAAATACTTTGAACCTGCGATGATCCACGCGAAAGCCGCGCTGATTGACGATGTGGGGCTTGTGGGCACGGCGAATTTCGACGTGCGCAGTATGCTTTTGAACTTTGAGGCGATGTTGTTCGTTTATGATGCACGCAGCGTGTCAACCCTGTCGGACTGGTTCACGGCCCGCGAGGCCGACTGCCACGAGAATATGCCAAGCCCGCATTTGCCCCGCCGTCTGGCCGAGGGCGTCTTTCGCATAGGAGCACCGATATTGTGACCCAAGCCCCCCTTCGCATCGCCAGCTATAACATGCGCAAGGCCATGGGCACCGACCGCAAACGAGATCCCGCCCGCATACTGCGCGTGATCCAGACGCTCGCGGCGGATATCGTCGTGCTGCAAGAGGCCGACATGCGCCTTGGCCCCCGCCCCTCGGCGCTGCCCATGGATCAGGTGACGGCGCAGACCGGTTTGATCGCGGTGCCCGTCCCCAGTGAGGTCAGCATCGGCTGGCATGGCAACGCCGTCTTGCTGCGCCCCGAGGCAGAGCTGATCGAGGTCAAGCACCTGAACCTGCCGGGGATGGAGCCGCGCGGTGCGATGGTGGTGGATTTCGACCTGCGCGATATCCCGCTGCGCATCATCGCCACCCATCTGGGGCTGATGCGCCGGTCGCGGCGCGCTCAGCTTTCCGCGCTCATCGCCCATCTGGATGCGCAATCCAAACGTCCGACGTTGATCGCGGGCGATATGAATGAATGGTCGCTGAACGTCGGGCTTGGGCGTCTGGCGCATCGCTTTGACATTTATTCACCGGGTAAAAGCTATCACGCGCGCTTGCCTTTGGCCGCACTGGATCGCATCGCGGTGGATGACGCGCTGCATGTGATTGACGGTGGCGTCTGCGAGACTGACGATGCGCGCCGCGCCTCGGACCACCTGCCCATCTGGCTGGATTTCGCGCGTTCTACAGGTCAGTAGAGCGCGCGAATTCAGCTAACTTATCAGGTGAGGATTTTAACCTAAACCACTGATAACCAATACACAAACGCCACACTTAAACCAATTTATGAAGTACCGTCAGAGCGATTTCCGCAGCCGCGCCTCCTCTGCGCGCGCCTGTTCGATCGCGGCGTGTTTCACCGGTCCATAGCCCCGAATATCCATTGGCAGTGCCAGCAGATTCTGCACCGTTTCGACCGTTGTCTCACAGGTCTTGGCGGGCAGCTCTGCCAGCAAGGCTTCATACCAGCGGATCAGCGCCACTTCTTCGCGACGTTCCTGAGTGTAGGAAAACACATCCAGCGCCGTGCCCCGTAGGGGTCGCAGCTTTGACAGTGCGGTCAATACCGGCGTGAACCATGCACCGAACGCGCGCTTGACGGGCCGCCCCCGCGCGTCCTTGCGCAAAGACACGATCGGCGGAGCCATGTGGTAGTTGATCTTGAACCCCGGCTCGAACTCCTGCGCCAGCATCTCGGCAAAGGCAGGATCGCGGTGCAGCCGCGCGACCTCGTATTCATCCTTGAACGCCATCAGTTTGAACAGGGCCTTGGCCGCAACCTCTGTCAGCGCGTCGGCATGGGCAGCGTGCAAGTCGGCGCGGAACTGCGCAAGCCGGTCGCGGTAGCGCTGCGCGTAGCTGTCGTTTTGATAGGCCCGCAACCGGTCGGCCCGATCCGCGATCAACGCAGCGCTGTCCAAGTCTGGCTGTTCGCTCGACGGCAGGGCCAGCGCGTCAGGCGTTTCGGCCATCACGCGGCCCAGATCAAAGGCGCGATGATTCTTGTCGATAGCCACGCCGTTCAACACGACCGCCTGCCGCAGCGCGCCGTGGGACACCGGCACCAGCCCTTTCTGCCACGCGAAGCCCAGCATGATCATATTGGCGAAAACCGTATCGCCCAGAAACCGTTCTGCCATCGCATTGGCATCGAAACCGGCAAGGTTTTCATCCCCCACGGTATCACGGATCACACTCTCGCGCTGGTCAGTGTGCAGCTGCGCGTCGCGGTGCAACACCAGATCGCCCGTGGGCATTTCCGCAAGGTTCAGCACCACCTTGGTCGCGGGCCCGTAGTAGACCGACGCCTGCGCGGCAGAGGAAACGACGATATCGCAGCCAATCACCGCATCCGCCGCCCCGTGATCAATGCGCACCTGATGGATCGCATCAGGGCGCGCCCCGATCCGGATAAAGCTAAGCACCGTGCCGAACTTCTGCGCGAAGCCGGTGAAATCCAGCACGCTGGCCCCCTTGCCCTCCAGATGCGCGGCCATGGTGATCAGCGCGCCGACCGTGATCACGCCGGTGCCGCCCACGCCTGTGACCAACAGGTCAAAGGGCGCATCAAGGCCGGGCAGTTCGGGACGCGAGATACCCGCCAGCAGCGCGTCCACGTCGACCTCTGCCTCGGTTTTCTTGCGCCGCACCGCCCCTTCAAGGGTGACGAAGCTGGGGCAGAACCCGTTCAGACACGAGAAATCCTTGTTGCAGCTCGAAAGGTTGATCTTGCGCTTGCGGCCCAGATCCGTCTCTAGCGGTTCGATGCTCAGACAGTTGCTTTCAAGCGAGCAATCGCCGCAGCCCTCGCATACAGCGGGGTTGATGAAGGCAAAGCGTTTGGGGTCCTCCATCTGCCCGCGCTTGCGGCGGCGGCGTTTCTCGGTGGCGCAGGTCTGTTCGTAGATCAGCACCGACACGCCTTTGACCTCGCGCAGTTCGCGTTGCACGGTGTCCATCTCTTCACGTGAGTGAAAGCTGGTGCCTTGCGGGAAATCGCCGCGGTCGAATTTGTCGATCACATCCGACACCAAGGCGATGCGCTGGACCCCTTCGGCACGACAGGCCTGCGCAATTCCGGTCACGCTGATCGGCCCATCTACAGGTTGCCCGCCGGTCATGGCCACCGCGTCGTTATAGAGGATCTTATAGGTGATACTTGTCCCCGCCGCGACAGCCTGCCGAATGGCGAGCGACCCTGAATGGTACCACGTGCCCTCGCCCAAATTCTGGAACAGGTGTTTGCCGCCGTTGAACTTTGAGGCCACCACATGCGGCACACCCTCGCCGCCCATCTGCGCATAGCCACCGGTTTCGCGGTCCATCCACCCCGCCATGACGTGGCAACCGATGCCCGATGCGGCCTGCGACCCCTCGGGCAGCTTGGTCGAGGTGTTATGCGGGCAGCCCGAACAGAAATATGGCGTGCGTTTTGCCCCCGGCACATTCAGCAGGACAGGAGGCTTTTCAGTCAGCGTGCGCGCCTTTTGCGGCAGGGTTTCATCAGGGAAGAACGCGTCCAACCGCTCGGCCACCACGGGCACCAGCGCCAGCGGGCTTAACTCGCCCGTCCATGGCAGCAGCGGATCGCCTGCCGCGCGGTGTTTGCCGACCATGCGACCGGGCTTGTGCCCCGGCCAGTCGTAGAAATATTCCTTCAGCTGGCTTTCGATGATGCCGCGCTTTTCCTCGATCACCAGCACTTCTTCCGTGTCGGCAACAAAGGCCAGCGCATCACGCCGCGCCAGGGGCCAGACCATGCCGACTTTGTAGATATCGATGCCAAGACGGCGGCAGGCGGCTTCGTCCAGACCCAGCAGACGCAGCGCCTCCATCAGATCTAGATGGCCCTTGCCGGTGGTGACGATGCCAAAGGTGGCATTGTCCAGATTATAGATACGCCTGTCGATCGGGTTGGCCTCGACAAAGGCTTCGACGGCGCTGAGCTTATGTTGCAACCGGGTCTCGATCTCGGGGCTTGGCATGTCCGAGCGGCGCACATGCAGCCCGCCGGGCGGTGGCGTGATCTGGGGCAGCGTAAACGCGCGGTCAGGCTGCAACGCCACCGATTGCCCGCTTTCCACCGTCTCGGAAATCGCTTTGAACCCGACCCATGTGCCGGAAAAGCGGCTTAGCGCGAGCCCATAGGCCCCGAATTCAAGAAACTCTCCCACATTCGCGGGGTTCAGCGTCGGCATCATCCAGGTCATAAAGGCGACATCCGATTGATGCGGCATGGACGACGACACACAGCCGTGATCATCCCCCGCCACAACCAGCACGCCCCCCTTGGGCGAAGAACCATAGGCGTTGCCGTGGCGCAGCGCGTCCCCCGACCGGTCCACCCCCGGCCCCTTGCCGTACCACATGGAGAACACACCCTCGACCTCGCAATGGGGATCCAGCACAGCCTGCTGCGCCCCCAGAACCGCCGTGGCACCGAGGTCTTCGTTTACCGCGGGCATAAAGGTGATGTTGTTATCCTTGGTCACATCCCGTGCGCGCCACAGCTCAAGATCGACCGCGCCCAAGGGCGACCCGCGATACCCCGAGATAAACCCCGCGGTGTTCAGCCCCTGCTGCTTATCACGCCGCGCCTGATCCAACATGATCCGCACCAGCGCTTGGGTGCCGGTCAAAAACACCGTTCCTTCTGTGCGCGTATAGCGGTCGGATAAGGCATAGGGGTAAAAATCGTGGGTTTCTTTGGTCATGATGGCAATCCTTGGCTGTCTTGACCATCAAGCCACGTTTTCGTGAAATATCTGCCCCCTCTTGCACCCACATGCGGAATTAACGAATGTTTTATTCAGCAGATAGGGGATTGATGAAATGTCTGACCAAATGCGCTTTGACGACCGCGACCGCAAGATACTGGAGCTGTTGCAGCGCGATTGCCGCATCTCGAACGCCGATCTGGCAGAGCGGGCCGGCATGTCCGCCTCCGCCTGCTGGCGGCGGGTGAAAGCGTTCGAGGACGCCGGCGTGATTGAACGCTACCGCGCGGATGTGTCCCCGACCAAGGCGGGCAACAGCTTTCAGGCGCTGGTGCAAGTGCAGCTTGCGCGTCACAATCAGGAAAAGCTGGCCGAGTTCATCAAAGCCATCGCGCACCGCGCCGAGGTGCTGGAATGCTATGCCACCACGGGACAAGCCGACTACCAAATGCGCGTCCTCTGCCGCGACATCGCCGCCTATAACCGCTTTCTCGAAGATTTCCTGTTCCGCCTTCCCGCCGTCGAAAGCGCCCAAACCAACGTGGTCCTGCGCGAGATCAAACGGAATACGAGCATCCCGATGTAGCCCCCCAAACGAAGAAAGGGTGCCCGATGGGGCACCCTGAGTTTCGCCTGACCTTGCTCATCGTTCACCGCTCGTTTGTTTTATGCCTGCGGCAAGGCCAGCGTCAGGGGCAAGCGCACCTGCCCCATGTAGAAAGCCCCGACCGCATGAAGCGCCAACCAATTGAAGCCCATAGCAAGAAGTTAAGGCCTTATTTTTAATGAGTCTTTTTCGATCCGCAACCAAAAACGGCGGTTTAAGTGTACTTTTGCAAACCAATTATCGCCCACTGAAAAACAGTGTTGAACAAAAAAACCGCCCCAGAGGGCGGCTAAATCGTTTAAAGTTCGAGGTTTAGATATCTGCGATCCTGTAGAATTCCGCGTTTGCATCAGCAGGATTCCAAACTGGAAAAACCCCTCTCGCTTGTAAGTTGGTTCGTAGTCGATTTGGATCGCCACCCCAGTAGCCTTCTATCGAAGATAACTTTCGATAGCGCTCTTTGAAACGTGTCACACTATCTTGGTCGACAAGATTATGCATGACCCTGAGCTACTACCCATTTACTGGACTGGATATGGCGTAAATTAAGCTACTCGTTGTACCTGCTGATCGGGTTGGTTTTCGTCGAGGCCCCTATTGAGTGCGAGCGTCTATCTGGCCCAATAGAAATCTGGTAGGTAATAGCCATGAACCAACTCGCGCCTAAATGGGAATTCGTGTCAGACAACGTCATGGGCGGTGTATCGAGCGGTTGCATCGCAGAAGAATTCGTTGGCGGCCACCACGCCACAGTTCTTCGCGGCACAGTCTCGCTTGAGAACAACGGTGGCTTTATCCAGATGGCGTTTGACCTTCACGAAGGTGGTGCAAATGTGGACGTGAGCGCATGGGACGGCATTGGGATGGACGTATACGGCGATGGTGACACCTACGATATTCGGCTTCGCACTGCGCAGCTAAACAGACCCTGGCAATCTTTTCGCGCCGATTTTGTGGGCGAACCACACTGGCAAAAGATCAAAATCCCTTTTTCTTCACTGGTATCGCATCGTGTTGACGCAGCCTTCGACTCAACTTGCCTTAGACGGATTGGAATACTGGCTATAGGACGCGAACGAGATGCGTATGTTGCAGTATCCAACATCGGGTTGTACTCGGCGAACTAAGTAAATTTCCTGCGTGCGCCCCTACGGGACTGAAGATACTATCTAAGATCGTTGCACTGCAGGTCAGCTTCCATAAGGTTCTGGCGTGACCTCTTATCGACATCGCTGTGTAGGTCGGCATGAGGACCAAAGCGTACGGATAGATTTCGACACCCAATGGGTTATCCCCCCATTTTTAATGGGGATCAGCCGTAGAATTCATACAGCTGTTTTCAGCTTCATAGCCGGGGTCATCCCACCGATGCCCATGTTGGGTCGCTCGTTGTTGTAAGTCCAGAGCCATTCGGTTGGCTGGTCCTGTGCCTCTTCAATCGTTTCAAAGATATATTGGCTGAGCCAATCACCCCTAACCGTGCGGTTGTAGCGTTCGATATAGGCGTTCTGCTGGGGCTTTCCGGGCTGGATGTATGTAAACCTCCGGCGGTGGCCGTCTGATCTCAAGCTCAATCCGATGGTAAGTCCGAGCTTATGTCCGACTTTATCAATCGT
>NZ_DGMH01000029.1:28161-48605 GCF_002388305.1 Sulfitobacter sp. UBA4523 | reverse complement strand
GATGGAATACGGCGGCGTGCCCGTGATTGCCGCATTGCAAGGGGCCGTTGTCGGCGGCGGGCTAGAGCTTGCCAGCTCTGCCCATGTGCGGGTGATGGACCAAAGCGCGTATTTCGCGCTTCCCGAAGGCCAGCGCGGGCTGTTCACCGGCGGGGGGGCCACGATCCGTGTGACTGATCTGGTCGGCAAGGCGCGGATGATCGACATGATGCTCACCGGGCGCGTCTATCAGGGGCAAGAGGCCGTCGATCTGGGCCTTGCGCAGTATATCGTCGAAGGGTCCAGCATGGACAAGGCGATGGATCTGGCGCGCAAGGCGGCGCAGAACCTGCCGCTGTCGAACTTCGCGATCTGTAGCGCGGTGAGCCATATGCAGAACATGTCGGCGATGGATGCCGCCTATGCCGAAGCTGTGGTCGCCGGTGTGGTCAATACGCAGCCTGACGCACGCGCGCGCCTTGCGGCCTTTGCCGACAAAAGCGGCGCGCGGGTGCGGCCGAACGCGGAATAAGAACCGAAAGGATCACGCGCGGGTGCTGCGCGTGATCCCGCTTTCGCTGCGGCCTTCGGCATAGCGGGTCAGGCGTTGCGCCAGCAGCCCGACAGAGAGATGCAACAGCACCGTCAAACAGGCGAGCATGATCAACGCGGCGAACATCAGGTCGATCTTGGCGCGGCCATTGGCCAGCAGCATCAGATAGCCCAGCCCCTTTGACGCGCCGACCCATTCGCCAATCACCGCCCCGATCGGCGCATAGACCGCCGCCAGCCGCAGCCCCGTCGCAAGGCTTGGCAGCGCGTGGGGGATTTGCACGTAGCGCATGAACCGCAACGGCCGCGCCCCCATCGATTGCGCCAGATCGCGGTAGCCATCAGGCACGCGGGTCAGCCCGTCGTGAAAGGCCGATGTCACCGGGAAATAGATGATCAACACCGCCATCACGATCTTGGACCCCATGCCATAGCCGAACCACAGCGTCAGTAACGGGGCCAGCGCGAAAACCGGCACGGCTTGGGTAAAGACCAGCAGCGGCAGCAGCAAACGCTCTGCCGTTTTGGACAGCGCCAGATGGATCGCGGTAACAGCCCCCAGGGCGGTGCCGATCAGCAGCCCCAGCAGCACCTCGACGGTGGTGACCCATGCGTTCTCGATCAGCGTCTCACGGGCGCGATATGCGGCCTGCGCCACGCGCCACGGCGCGGGCAGGATATAATGCGGCGCGTCGGTCAGCAGCACCGCGGCCTGCCAAAGACCAAGCCCCAGCAGGATCGCAAGCGGTATGTCGTATCGCCTCATGCAGGCACCCCCCGCAGATGGGACAGCAGCGCGCTTTGGCAGGCCCAAACCTCGGGCGCGCTCACGGGGCGCGGCGCCCGAAGCGCGGGGACGGGCCAGCTTTGCGCGCCCGTGGCAGAGAGGATCAGGATGTGGTCGGCCAGCCGCGCCGCCTCTGCCGGATCATGGGTGACCAGCAGCACGGTCCGCCCGTGCAACAGCTCTGCCGCGAGCTCTTGCATCGCGGCGCGGGTGCCCGCATCGAGTGCCGAGAATGGCTCGTCCAGAAAGACCACCGCGCGATCCTCCAGCAAGGTCCGCGCCAGCGCTGCCCGCTGCCGCATCCCGCCCGACAACGCGGCGGGTTTCTTATGGGCATGATCCTGCAGACCGACCCGTTCAAGCATGGCAGAGGCACGGTCCCTGTCCGGCGTGGTCCCACGCAGCCGGTCGCCGATCATGATGTTGTCGATCACCGTAAGCCACGGTAACAGCAGGTCGGATTGCGCCATATAGCTGATCCGCCCCGCCAGCGGTTGTCCGTCAGAGGCGGTGATCGTGCCGTCAAACGCGCCGCCCGTCTCAAGCCCCAGCAGCAGCCGCAGCACCGTGGATTTGCCCACCCCCGACGGGCCGAGCAAGCATGTCCACGCCCCCGCGGCCAGGGTCATATCCACGTCAAACAGGGGGCGCGCGTCAATCCGGTGTTGTCCCGTCAGACGCAGCGCGGGCGGCGGGGTCATGGCAGGTCCAGCCCCATCTGCCAGAAGCCGACCTCTAGCCGTGTGGCCGTGGAAAAGCGGTTTTGCAGTGCCGCGCGACGGGGGGCGGTTTCAAGGTCACCTATCCGCCGCGCAACCGCCGCGTCGACCATCGCGCCCACCGTCTGGCACAGCGCTTGATAGTCGGGGTCGGCGTAGGTCTCGATCCACTCGGCATAGGGCGTGTCGGCGCTGCGGGTCTGGGCCAAGCGCTGCCCGATCTCCCCATAGCCCATGACGCATGGCAAGAGCGCCGCCATCAGATCAAGGAAATCCCCCTGCATCCCGGCATCCAGCACATAGCGCGTATAGGCGAGGTTGGCGGGGGCTTCCGTCGCGGTGAACAGCGCCGCTTCGTCGATACCCGCCGCAGCACAGGTGCGGATATGCAGCGCCATCTCGTGATTGACCAGCGCATCCACCGTGGCAGCGCAGGTCTTCATCTCTTCCATCGTTTCCGATTTGACCACCGCCATCGACCAAGCGCGAGAGAAATGAACAAGGAAAACATAATCTTGGATCAGATAGTTCACAAAGCAACGGCGCGGCAAGCTGCCGTCGCGCAACCCTTCGACAAAAGCATGGTGGGTATAGTTTTGCCACTCCTCCGCCGCAGCAGCGCGCCAAAGGGCGAAGCTGCGGCCATAGTCCGGCGCGGTCATCGGGCGGTCACATCGATGGCGATTGTCGACACGGGCGAGATGTCGGGGATCAGGCCTGCGTCATGCAAGAACGTCTCGAATGTGGCGTAGCGTCCGGCATCCATCGCCGTGGGGCGCAGGGCGAAACGGGGCAGCGTGTCTTTCCACGCGCGGGCGTTCAGCCCGTCCTGCAGATCGGCAGAGGTGGCGGCGAACACCTCCCAGCTTTCCTCGGGGTGGTTGACGATATATTGCGTCGCTTTCTCGGTCGCGGCCAGAAACCGCGCGATCATGTCCTTGTCCATCGTGTCGCGGTTGGCGACGTAGATCAGCTCGTCATACGGTGGCAGGCCCTCTTCCTCGACGTAGAAGCAGGTACCATCGACGCCTTCGATATCCATCTGGTTCAGCTCGAAATTGCGGAAGGCTCCGATGACCGCATCCACCTGACCGGACATCAACGACGGTGACAGCGACCAGTTGACGTTTACCAGCTCCACATCATCCAGTGATAGCCCGTGATGGGTCAGGATCGCGCCAAGCACGGCCTCCTCGACACCGCCGACCGAGAATCCGACCTTCTTGCCTGCCAGATCCGCAGGAGAGGCGATGGGACCATCGGTCAGCGCCAGCAGGCAGTTCAGCGGCGTGGCCACCAGCGTGCCGACCCGTTGTAGGGGCAGACCTTCGTGGATTTGCAGGTGCAACTGCGGCTGATAGGAAATCGCAAGATCCGCCTTGCCTGCGGCGACCAGTTTCGGCGGGTCAGAAGGATCGGCGGGGGCGATGACCTCTACGCTCAGGTCCTGTTCGGCGAAGTACCCTTTTTCCTGTGCCACGATGATCGGCCCGTGGTCGGGGTTCACGAACCAGTCCAGCAGCAAGACCATTTCGTCCTGCGCCAGCGCCGGGCCAGAGGTCATCGCCAGCGCGGCCAGAATGTTACGAAGTTTCATCGGTTTGTCCTTTCAACGGGGAAGGCTCGCCCATGGCGAGCAGGGTAATGGGGCCATGCCAATAGCTGGCCAGATGGGTCGCCGCCTGCCACGCGCGCAGGCCCGAACGGCAGGCGATCACCGCACGGGGTTGATGTGTCGGGCGGGGAGCGTTGCGGAGGAAATCGGGCAGGGTGATGCGCCGCGCTGTGGGTGTCGCGGCTGTGGGGGCCTCATCCGGGCCGCGCAGATCAACGACCCAATCGCTTGCGCGGATCTGTGAGGGCGCGACAAATCCGAAACCGTGGTCAGGCTCCGGCGCGGTATCAAAGCGGAAGCCGCCAAAACGATAGGAGGCAAGATCAAAGCTGATCAATTGCCCCAAAGGGGACGGCGACAGTCCAAGCAGGCAGGCCAGCGCCATCTGTGCTTGTGCAGCACCGATCGTGGCGACAACCGGCCCCATCACCCCCGCCGTGTCACAGCTCGCCGCGCGGTCCGGCAGATCGGGAAAGACGGCCCGCAGCGACGGCGCGCCGCCGCAGAACCCGCCGACATAGCCGCCAAACCCAAGGGCCGAGGCGCTGATCAAGGGCAGGCCCGCGTTCAGGCAATGATCCGACAGCACATAGCTTGCTGCGAAGCTGTCGGCGCAATCCAGCACGAGCGTCGCATCATGGCACAGCTTTGCCACGGTATCCGGCCCAAGGGTCACGGGGTGGGCCACCACGGTGCACGCGCTATTGCGAGCGGTTAGGGCGCGGGCGGCGGCAGTGACCTTGGGCGTGCCGATATCGCTTTCGGTAAACAGCGTCTGGCGGTGCAGGTTCGACAGGGCCACATCATCACTATCTACCAGCGTGATATGCCCCACGCCGGCCCCTGCCAGCAGGGGCAGTACCGGTGCCGCCAGCCCGCCCGCGCCGACCACCACCACCCGTGCCGCCGCCAGCGCCTCTTGGCCCGATGGGCCGACCTGCGGCAGGATCATCTGGCGGGCATAGCGGGTCATCGGGTTGCCCCCAGCCATGCGGTGATGCGATCCTCGGGCGAGGGGTTCAGGGTGATGTCGGTCACCGCCGCGACGCAATCGGCACCGGCGTCAAAGGCTCCCGCCGCGCGGTCGACCGACATGCCACCGATGGCCACAAGCGGGGTCTGCCCCACCCGTTCACGCCAGTCGCGCAGACGGTCCAGCCCCTGCGCGTGCCACTTCATCTGCTTCAGGATCGTCGGGTAGATCGGGCCGAGGGCGATATAATCGGGGCGCAGGTCCAGGGCGCGGGTCAGTTCGGCCTTGTCATGGGTGCTGATGCCCAGTCGTGCGCCCGCATCGCGGATGGCGGTCAGGTCGGCGCTGTCCAGATCCTCTTGTCCCAGATGGATAAAATCACACCCTTCGTCGAGTGCGATACGCCAGTGATCGTTGATCACGAGGGTGCAGTCGTGTTTGGCGCAGATCGCCTTGGCCTGCCGGATGTCGCGCCGCAAGGCAGGGTCGGGCGTATCCTTGATCCGCAGTTGCACCAGTTTGATGCCAAGGGGCACCAGCCGCTCCAACCAGGCGGCGCTGTCGAAGATTGGGTAGAAACGGTCAAGGGTCATTCCAGAAACGCCTTTCCGATCAGGGGGGTAGAGGGCGCGGCCATATCGCGGGGCGGCATCGGGTCCGCATCGGCCGCAAGCTGTCCGGCGCGGATCGCGGTGGCAAAGGCCTCGGCCATGGCGGCGGGGTCACCGGCTTTGGCGACAGCGGTGTTCAGCAGCACCGCGTCAAAGCCCAGCTCCATCGCCTGTGCGGCGTGCGAGGGCAGGCCGATGCCCGCGTCGATCACCAGCGGCACGTCGGGAAAATGCGCCCGCATGGCGCGCAGCCCGAAAAGGTTGTTCAGCCCCATCCCCGACCCGATGGGCGCGCCCCAGGGCATCAGCACCTCGCAGCCCGCCCGCAGCAATCTATCCGCGACCACAAGGTCTTCGGTGGTGTAGGGAAAGACCTGAAACCCGTCCTCGCTCAGGATGCGGGCCGCCTCGACCAGACCGAAGACATCGGGCTGCAACGTGTCCTCCTCGCCGATGACCTCGAGCTTGATCCAGCGCGTGTCGAACACCTCGCGGGCCATATGGGCGGTGGTGACGGCCTCTTTGACGCTGTGACATCCGGCGGTGTTGGGCAACACATGGACGTCAAGCGCGCGGATCAGTTCCCAAAAGTCCTGACCGGCGCGATCCCGTCCGCTTTCGCGCCGCAGCGACACCGTCGCCACCGCTGCCCCGCTGCGCGCAAAGGCGTCTGACAGCACCTTGGGCGAGGGGTACTGCGCGGTGCCCAGCATCAGACCATTGGCAAGGGTTTCTCCGTAAAATGGGCGCATCTCAGCCTCCCTGCATGGGGGCGAGCACTTCGATGCTGTCGCCGGAGGACAGGGGGTGTCTGGCCCGCAGGCTGGCGGGGATAAAGCTGCCATTGACGGCGGTCGCGACTTTCGCGCCGCCAAATCCTTCGGCCTCTAGCAGGGCGGCAAGCGTGGGCGCGTCGCTGTCGAGCGGGGCGCCGTTAAGCTGTAGTTTCATGGAAAATCTCCGGTGTTTTGGCGTCAAGGATCAGGTCGGCCACCATGGTCGCCAGCGCAGGGGCGAGCAGGAAGCCGTGGCGATACAGACCGTTGGCGCGGATCAGATTGCCCTGCCGTTCGATGCGCGGCAGGTTGTCGGGGAAGGCGGGGCGGCTGTCGACGCCGATCTCTAGGATCTCGGCCTCGCCAAAGGCGGGGGACAGTGCGTAGGCCGCGCTCAGCAGTTCAAGCACGGACCGCACGCTGGCATAGGCACCGGCGCGGCCTTCGACCATCGTGGCCCCGAGCATGTAGATCCCGTCACCGCGCGGCACGAGGTAGATCGGCATACGTGGGTGCAGCACGCGGATGGGGCGGGTGATCTCGATGTCGGGGCAGGACAGCAGCGCCATTTCCCCTTTCACGCCGCGCAAATCAGGCAGATCGGCGCGCGCGTGATAGCCGCGGCAATCAACGACGATGCCGTCTTGCGCCAGCGCTTCAGGATCGGCCTCGCCCTGTTCGAAACTGGCCCCATCGGCCACCAGCCCGCGCCACAGCTCTGCCAGCGCAATGCGGGGCGACAGGTGGGCCTCGGTCTGGAAATAGAGCGCTTTGGCAAAGCGGTCGCCAAGGTCGGGTTCAAGCGCCGCGATCTCTGCACCGGTCAGGGTTTGGTGGCTTGTCGTGCGGCGGGCAAAGCGGGTCAGATCGCTGCTGTCCCGCGCCGGAGAGATTACAAGCGACCCGCGTCGGTGCAGCGATGTGGTGCGCTGCCCCCACCAATCCGCCGCCCTTTGGCCCAGCCGGATCACGGGTTCCTCGGCGCTTTCGCCTTCGCAAAACGGGGCGAGCATACCGCCAGCCCACCAAGAACACCCTTGCGGGCCGGGTTGGCGGGCGCGGTCGATCAGATGCACGCGCATCCCGCGATCAAGCAAGACACGCGCGGTACACAGCCCCGCGACGCCCGCGCCGATGATGGTGACCTGCGTCATGACCAGACCGCGTGGAAGTGATGCACCGGCCCGTGGCCCGTGCCGATATCAAGTTGATCGGCGGCGATGATGGCGCGGTGCAGATAGTCATGTGCGGCCTGTACCGCCGCGCCAAGGGGTTTGCCGTGGGCCAGCCCCGCAGCGATGGCCGCGGCGTAGGTGCATCCCGTCCCGTGGGTATTGCGCGTGTCGATGCGCGGCGCGCTGAGCCATGTGACACGCTCTGCGGTGACCAGCGCGTCGCTACAGATATTGCCCGCGCTATGGCCGCCCTTCATCAGCACCGCCTTTGGCCCCATTTCCAGCAACGCCCGGGCCTGCGTGACCATCTGGTCGGCGCTGTCAGCCTCGGGCTGGTTCAACAGGCGGGCGGCTTCGGGCAGGTTGGGGGTCAGCAGATCGGCGCGCGGCAGGATATCCGCGATCAGCGCTGCGACGGCGTCTTCTTGCAACAGCGCATCGCCGGATTTTGCGATCATCACCGGATCGACCACGACGGCCCCCCGAAACGCGGACAGCGCAGATGCCACCGCCTGAATAATCTGCGGAGAAAACAACATGCCCAGTTTGATCGACTGCACCGAAAGATCGGACAGCACCGCATCGATCTGGGCCGCGACGATGGGGGCGGGGATCTCGTGTACCGCGCTGACGCTGCGCGTGTTCTGCGCGGTCACGGCGGTGATCACGCTGGCGGCATAGACACCATTGGCCGACATCGCCTTGATATCGGCCTGAATACCGGCACCGCCGCCGCTGTCGGATCCGGCGATGGTCAGGGAAATGGGGGTCGTCTTGGTCACATGCTCGCCTTTCGGTGGTGGGCAAGCAGACGCAAGAATGAGCTTTGTGGCGTGGACCCAAGGCCGTTGCACAAAGATACCCGTTCCCTACGCCGGTATTGCCCGGATCAGGTTCGACGGGTCGGTGCACGCACCTCTCAGCCCCCTAGGGCACCCCGACGGATAGATGTTGGAACTGCGCCCCCCGTGGGGGTGTGCAGCGTCGTTGCCTTAGGCGTAGCCAAGTTCGGCAAACGGTGCAAGCCGCAAAATATTCAACCAAAGGTGGCGATATTTTGGGCAAAACGGGTGCGGTTTGGACAGCCCTCCTGACGCTTGTCAGCCGAAACAACGCCTCGTAACCCAAAGCAACGTAACGTCACATTTCCCATATTCTGGGGCGTTAACCCTTTGGCATCAGCAAACTAGGGGTGATCGCGCAAAGACCCCGCGCGGCTGCGGTATCAAGTTCTGTTCTGCGGTATTGGCATCGAAATATCTTGCCCCTAGGCTGATTGACAGATTGAGTCGGATACCCTCGGGAGGAGGGGGCCGACACTCGGGGGGATGCGTTTTCTGGCCCGTTTTACGGGTCATACCGGACGCGTCGCGACAAGCATTGGGAGGTGCTGCGTGACATCTGCAAAGATCACATCTGCGTCCTGCGCATGGGCATCCGTAGCTTTTGCGGTGCCTGCGATCCTGCGATCCCGAACAATCCAAAGATGTACAACAGGGAGAGAGACCACATGAAGAATATGACACGTTTTGCCAAGGCCGCTGTCGGGTCCTTTGCGGTATCCATGGCGCTTTCGGGCGTCGCGATGGCGCAGGAGTATGAGTGGCCGCGCATGCTCGTGATTGCCACGCCGGGCACGTCGACAGGCAGCTTTGCCTCGACCAACGGTTGGGGGCCCGCGTTGCAAAAAGAAACCGGCACCACCGTGCGGATCGTTCCCGAAGACAGCGAGCCCATGCGCTACAAACGTCTGACCGACCGCGAAGACATCGCGATCGCGTCGGTTTCCGCGTCGGAAATGGCGTTGCAAGCGGAAGGGGTCGGCGGTTACGCCTCGGCGAAACCCATGCCGCAGCGGATCTTGTGGCACCACAACGACACGCCTTGGGGCTTTGTTGTGGCTGGCGATTCCGAGTTGCAAAGCCTTGAAGACATTGGCAAAGGCGGCGTGCGCGTCACCTCTGGCGTGTTCTCGCCCGCGATTGTCTCTGCGATCACACAGGCCCTGCCTGCCTTTATCGGCATGACGCCAGAAGAAGCGCAGGAAAAGATCGAATTCGTCCCGGCCTCCAGCTACGGTGAAAACTGTCGTTCGGTTGTCGAGGGGAAGTCCGATGTGGCCTATTGCTCTCCGATCTCTTCCGTCCTGTCCGAAATGGAGGGCGCACCGGGCAGCATTCGCTGGCTGCCGATGGACCCCGCCAACAAAGAAGGCTGGGACGGCTACCTGAGCTACCGCCCCATGACGATCCCCTCGACCATCTCTATGGGGGTGAGCACCGCCAAGGGTGTCGAGTCCATGACGTCGAACTTCGTCTATGCCGTGCCGGTCACCGCAGAAGAGGATTTCGTCTATAACATGGCGAAGTGGATGAATGAATCCCACGACAACTACAAAGGATCGCACGCGCTGGCGACCCGCATGTCGCTGGAGCATTTCCGCAACTTCCTGGATGCCAACCCGATCCCTGTGCACGAAGGCACGGTGAAATACCTGCGTGAAATCGGGGCGTGGACCGAAGAAGACGATGCCTGGAACAACGAGGCCATCGAGAAGATGGACGCGTGGATCGCGGCACGCAACGCCGGCATGAAAGAGGCGATGGAGCAGGGCGTCGAGATGAATTTCGAGAACCAGGAGTATCTCGACATTCTGGCCAAGCACACCGACGGGCTGGAGCCGTTCCGCTCGCGTCTGTAACGCCGCGACGGACCGTCATCGACGGCATAAGACAGGGCGGAGCACAACGTGCTCCGTCCGCCTAAGACACTGCCACAGCGCCCTTATTTTCAGGATCATCCATGTCAGCAACACAACACCCTCCGGCGGCTGAAACGGCTGTCGAACCCTCGTCCGAGACGACGCGACTGGGGGGATTATTCTCGTTCACCAGCATCGCTTTCGTGCTGCTGTGTACCTTTGGCCTCGGGATGGGGCTGGCCTATGTATTCGGCGTTCCCATCGGCGGGCGGCGTCTGATCGAGGGGCAGTATTACTGGGTCTTCATCGGCACCTTCCTTGCGGCGGCGTTCATCGCGCTGCCAGCGGTGAAATCGCACACCCATGTGCCGATCTATGACATCGTGGCGGCCGCCGTGGGCTTTGGCATCTGCATGTGGTTCTCCATGTATGCATGGGAGATCGTGCAGGCGGGCTGGACCAATTTCTACGCGGGCGTCGTGCTTTGGCTGCTGATGCTTGAAGTCGCGCGCCGGTCGGGCGGCATCCCCTTCTTGCTCGTGGTGCTGGTGCTGGGGCTTTACCCGCTGGTGGCCGATTACTTCCCTGGTTTGCTGATGGGCATCCCCTATACGTTTGAACGCATGATCGAGGCGCATGTCTTCCGCACCGAAGGGTTGATGGGCATCACCACCAAGATCGTCGCCGAGATCGTGCTGGGCTTTCTGGTCTTTGCGGGCGTGCTGATCGCCACGGGGGCGGGGCAGTTCTTTATCGATCTGGCCAATGCGGGCTTTGGCAAGTACCGCGGCGGACCAGCGAAAGTATCGATCGTGGCCAGCGCCTTTTTCGGGTCGCTGTCGGGGTCGATTTTCTCGAACATCGCGGGCACCGGGTCGATCACCATTCCAACCATGAAAAAGGTCGGCTACCCGCCCCATTACGCTGGCGCGATCGAGGCCTGTGCCTCGACCGGCGGGGTGGTAATGCCGCCGGTGATGGGGGCGATTGCCTTTGTCATGGCGATCACCATCGGTGTGGATTACGCGACCGTGATGGTGGCCGCGATCCTGCCGTCGGCGTTGTTCTACTTTGGTCTGATCCTGCAAGTCGACGCCTATGCCGCGCGCAAGGGGCTGGTGGGGATGAAACCCGAAAACCTGCCCTCGGCCCGCGAGGTGATGAAGCGCGGCTGGCCCTTCTTGCTGGTCATGATCTTTCTGGTCTGGGGCCTGCTGTATATGCGGTGGGAGTATTACGCCCCGTGGTACGCCAGTGCGCTGATGATCGCGCTGAGCTTCCTGCAACGCGAGACCATGATGACGCCTGCGCGCATCTTTGAAACCCTGCGCCAAGTGGGCACGCTGGTCACGCAGACCGCAGCGATCATCCTGCCGATCGCCTTTGTGGTCAGCGCCTTGACCATCACCGGTGTGACAGGGTCGATGACCTCGGGGCTGGTCGCTTTGGGCGGGGATAACGTCTATCTCGTAATCGCGCTTGGGGTTTTGGCCTGTTTTATCATGGGGATGGCGGGGCTTGCGATTGTGGCCTACATCTTCCTTGCGGTGACCCTGGCACCCGCGATCATCGAAATCGGCGGGTTGAACACGGTCGCGGTGCACTTCTTCATCGTCTACTACGCGATGCTGTCGGTGATCACGCCTCCGGTAGGGGCTGCGGCGTTTCTGGCGGCGACGATTGCGGGGGCCAAGCCGATGCTGACCTCCTTCACTGCGATGCGGTTGGGGGTGGTGATCTACTTTGTGCCGCTGTTCTTCCTGTTCCAGCCTGCGCTGGTGCTGCAGGGCGATCTGACGCCGCTGGTCTATGTGCTGCCGTCGATCATCATCGGCATCACGCTGCTGTCCGGCGGGCTTGAGGGCTATCTGCTGGGCGTCGGTATGGTGCGGCCCTGGCTGCGTCTGCCGCTGGGGATCGCGGGCTTTGCCTTCAGCTTTCCGGGGCTGACGACGACGCTGGTCGCGGGGGTCGCCTCGGCGGTGCTTGTCGCGGTGATCTGGCGGGACAACCGCAACGGCGTGGTTGCGGTCCCTTAAGATTGGGCGCGCGGGGACATCCCCGCGCGCCGCAGTTCATGACGTTTGCGAAGGGCGCAGCTGTGCCGTCCCCAAGGCGCTCAGCGCCAGCATCAGCGCCGCGGTGCCAAGACACAGCGCCAGCCCCCCCAGTTGATAGGTGAAGCCTGACAAAAGCGTGCCTACCAACCGACCGGCCGCGTTGGACATATAGTAGAACCCCACATCCATCGTGACCCGCTTTGCATCCGTAAAGCTGAGGATCAGATAGGAATGAAGCGCCGAATTCACCGCGAAAATCGCCCCGAACACCAGTAAGCCAAGGACAATCGTGACCGTCAGCGCGGGGGATGGCGCAGGCGTGATCCAGACCAGCGCGGCCAGCACGGCAGGCACGACGACCAGCGCAAGGTTCCAGTGTCGGGCCTGCGCGAGCGTGTCGCCTTCCGTCCGGCCTGTGGCCCGCAGTATCTTCGGGGCCCAGCCTTGCACGGCCCCATAGAGGATCGTCCACACCGCCATAAAGCTGCCGATCATAAAGAAAGCCTCCCGCTTGCTTTCGACGCTGCCATCGGAGAGCACGGCGTAGAAATAGATCGGGATGCCCACGACAAACCACACGTCGCGCGCCCCGAACAGAAACAGCCGCGCGGCGCTGAGCCAGTTGATATTGCGGTTCTTGGACAGGACTTCGGTGAACTTGGCGTCCTTGCGCCCCACGGGCAGGCCCGCAGGCATACCGATGATGACGCCGATCAGGATCACAAACAGGATCGCGGCCATCACCAGCGTCGACGGCACAAACCCCAGCAGCGCCAGCATCCCCGCACCCAGCAGAAAGCCAGCGCCCTTGACCGCGTTCTTCGATCCGGTGAGCAGTGCGACCCAGCGGAACAAGCCGCCCCCTGTGGTGGGGGCCAGCAGCTTGACCGCGGATTTAGAGCTCATCTTGGCCAGATCCTTGGCCACGCCCGACAGCCCCTGCACCAGCATGACAAAGACGACCGAGGCGGCGACGCTCCATGCCGGATCAAGCTGTGTCAGTGCCAGTAGCGCGACCACTTGCAACGACAGCCCCGCATAGAGCGTCGAGGTCAGCCCGAAGCGCGCCGCGATCCAGCCCGCCGACAGGTTGGTGACCACGCCCGCGATCTCGTAGAGCACAAACAGATAGGCCAGCTGTACCGGAGAGAACCCGAGCGTGTGAAAATGCAGCAGCACCAGCATCCGCAGCGCGCCGTCGGTCAGCATAAAGGCCCAATAGGCGGCGGTGACAGTGATATAGGCGGTAAAACCGGCAGGGCGTGTCACAGCTTGCCGCCCACCATCAGCGCCACATCCACCAGACGGTGCGCATAGCCCATTTCATTGTCATACCACGCATAGATTTTGACCTGCGTGCCATTCACCACCATCGTCGATGGCGCATCCACGATCCCGCTGCGGGTGTCATTGGTGTAATCCGACGACACAAGCGGGCGTTCCTCAAAGCCCAGAATACCCTTTAGCGGCCCCTCGGCGGCGGTTTTGAACAGGGCGTTGACCTCTTCGACGGTCGTCTCACGCTCCAGCTCGAAGACGCAATCGGTGATCGACGCATTCAGCAGGGGCACCCGCACGGCGTGGCCGTTCAGCTTGCCGGTCAGTTCCGGATAGATCAGCGTGATCGCCGTGGCCGACCCTGTGGTGGTGGGGATCAGGTTGGTCAGCGCTGATCGGGCGCGGCGCATGTCCTTGGCGGGGCGGTCCACGATGGTTTGCGTGTTGGTCACGTCATGGATCGTGGTGATCGACCCGTGTTTGATCCCGATCCCTTCCAGCAGGACTTTGACGACGGGGGCGAGGCAATTGGTAGTGCAGCTCGCCGCGGTGACGATGCTGTGCGTGGCTGGATCATAGCTGTCGTCGTTCACGCCATAGACGATATTCGCCGTCGGCCCGTCCTTGACGGGGGCAGAGACAACGACCTTTTTCACGCCCGCTTCGAAATAGGGGGCAAGTTTGGCCTCTGTCTTGAACGCACCGGTGCAGTCGATCACCACATCCACCCCCGCCAGCGGCAGGTCTGTGATCGATTTGGTGCTGGTCACGGGGATACGCGTGCCATCGATGGTGATCGCATGATCTTCTGCGCTGAAGGTCGCAGGCCAGCGCCCGTGGACGGAATCAAACTCCAGCAGATGGGCGTGCATCTCGGGGTCGCCAACCGCATCGTTGATAAAGGCGATCTTGGCCCCTTGTTCCAGCAAGGGCCGCAGGGCAAGTTTTCCGATGCGGCCAAGGCCGTTCAAAGCATAGGTTGTCATGATGGTTTATCCTGTGGTCACTGGGTCGGCCCCGATGGCATCGACCCGTTTTTGCAAGGCAGCGCGGTCCAGCGCTTCGAAAGGCAGGGCGGTAAAGGCCAGCAGCCGGTTGTGCAGCGCGCCATATGTCTGTTGGAAGGCCAGCCGGCGTTCCGCTTCTGTCCCTTCGGCTTTGACGGGATCGGGCATGCCCCAATGCCCCGACACGGGCTGGCCGGGCCAGGTGGGACATTCCTCGTTCGCGGCGTGGTCACAGACAGTAAAGACGAAATCCATCTGCGGCGCATCGGCGGTCTGGAATTCAGAGATATGTTTGGACCGCAGCGCATCGATGCTGTGGCTCTTGGTTTGCAGCATCTCGACCGCAAGGGGGTTAAGCTCGGACCGGGGCAGGGTGCCCGCGGAATAGGCGGTGAACCGGTCGCCCGCCATGTCACGCAGGATCGTCTCTGCAAAGATGGAGCGGGCGGAGTTGCCGGTACATACGAAAAGCACGTTGAACTTTGTCTGGGTCATCATCTGCGTCCTGTTAATAAGGTCAGAGAACGGGGGCGGGCAGAGATCAGCGCGCCCCCGACAACAATCCACGAACAACCCCGATACGACCTCGCCCGCCGCATCAAGGTTGATGGTATACAAGAGCCGCGTCCCGTCGCGCCGCTGCGAGATCAGCCCGACTTGCGTCAGCGCCGACAGATATACCGAGGCCGTGCTGGATTTCAGCGCCAGTACCTGCGCGATTTCCCCCGCAGGCAAGGCATCGGGATAGCGCCGCATCAGCAGGCGAAACACGGCCAGCCGCTGCGGGTGGCTCAGGGTGGCGAGTCGATCTGTGAGTAGTGATTCCATATTTCATGAATATGTGAATTACACATTGAGCGTCAACACCTCTATGCGATCCCGCCAAAGGTTATTTGCCGCGGGGGTGCGTTTTGGGTGACGTGGCGTTTCAGGGGCAGGGTGTCTTGCGCGCTCTTGGCTTTGCAGGCATCGATTGGGAAACAGCGCGCCCGCGCGCGGTGACAGACGCATAAAGGACCCGACATGACAGATGTGACCCTAGCCGAGGTATTGGCCACAGCAGAGCAGGACGGCACCGCGCCGCGCTATCAGGTGCCAGAGAACTGGGCGCAGGGGCGTACGGCCTTTGGCGGATTTACCGGTGCTTTGCTGGTCCACGCGGCCCGTCGGGACCGCCCCGATCTGCCCGCGCTGCGGTCTGCGCTGATCAACTTTACCGCGCCCGTGTCGCAGCCGCCCACGATCCATGCAGAGGTGCTGCGCGAAGGGCGCAACATCACCACCATCGCCACCCGCGCTGAAATCGACGGCAAGGTCGCGGCAACGGGCACTTTTTCTTTCGGGCATGCGCAGGAAAGCCAGTTGAGCGTGGGCCATACCGCGCCCGCCGCCCCCCAAGGGCCGGAAGACACGCCCTCTTACTTCCCGCCCGCGCTGAAACGCCCGCCGGTGCGGTTCTTTGTCAACTTCGAGGTCAAACTGATCGAGGGCAGCCTGCCGTTCTCAGGGTCAGATCGCGGCTATGTCCGGATTTGGGCGCGGCACCGTGATCCGGCGATGTGGGGGACACTTGAGGGGCTGATCGCGATTGGCGACGTGCTGCCCCCTGCGGCCTTCCCGATGATGACGCGGCCGGGGCCGAACTCGTCAATGAACTGGATCATCAACCTGCTGTCCGATCACGCCAATACCCGCGACGGCTGGTATATGATGGAGACACAGCTGACCGCCGGTAACGGCGGCTATAGCTCTCAGGTCATGCGGGTCTGGAATACGGATGGGGATATGGTCGCAGACGGCATGCAGTCGGTGATCATCTTCGCCTGATGCCACGCTGTCGTCCGATATGAAAAGCCCGGCCCGAGGATATCAGGCCGGGCTTTTGCACGTGTCAGGGGCGGATCTACTGCGCTGCGATCGTGGCCGATCTGGACGCGGGCTTGGCCGGTGCCACATGCATGCCGAGCCGTTGCAGAAGGTCGTTGTCTTTCCACGTGGCCGGGTTTTCGGTGGTCAGCAGCTGGTTGCCCACAAAGATCGAATTCGCACCCGCCAGAAAGCACAGCGATTGCAGCTCGTCGCTCATCCCCGTGCGGCCTGCAGAGAGGCGCACGACCGAGGCGGGCATCAGGATACGCGCCAAGGCCACGAGCCGGACCAGCGCAAAAGGGTCGACCTTTTCGGATTTTCCCTGCACTGGCACGCCTTTGACCGCGTTCCATAGGTTCACCGGCACGCTGTCTGGGTGGCTGGGCAGCGTGGCGAGGGTGACCAGCATGCTGATCCGGTCCGCCTCTGTCTCGCCCATGCCAAGGATACCGCCGCAGCAGACCTTGATCCCGCCCTTGCGCACATGTTCCACCGTTTCAAGGCGGTCTTCCATCGTGCGGGTCGAGGCGATCTCGGCGTAATACTCGGGCGAGGTATCGATGTTGTGGTTGTAGAAATCGAGCCCGGCCTCCTTGAGCTTGGTCACCTGCTCGGGCGACAGCATCCCCAGCGTCATGCAGGTCTCGAGCCCCAGATCGGCCACGCCGCGCACCATATCGGTCAGCTTGTCCATGTCGCGGTCCTTGGGGCTGCGCCATGCAGCCCCCATGCAGAACCGCTGCGCGCCCGCATCCTTGGCGCGTTTGGCGGCGGCGATGACCTCTTCCGCGCCCATCAGCTTGGTCGCTTTGACGCCGGTGTCGTAATGCGCCGATTGCGAACAATAGCCGCAATCCTCGGGGCAGCCGCCGGTCTTGATGCTCAGCAGGCTGGCGGTTTCGATCGCCGTGGGGTCGAAATGCGCACGGTGCAGCGTTTGCGCCTGATGGATCAGGTCGGGGAAGGGCAGCGCGTGGATCGCCGCCGCTTCGTCAAGGGTCCAGTCCGTGCGGATCATTGATCACGCCCTTTCAGCCGCGACAGGCCCGACAGCAGTGTCGCCACCAGCAGCACCTTGACCACATCACCCAGCAGGAAAGGGGTCAGCCCTGCGGCCAGCAGCTTGGGCGCGGGCACGAACAGCGCCAGCCACGCCAGACCACCGGCATAGACCACGGTCAGCCCCGCCAGCATCGCCAGCACGCGCCCGATCCAGCCGCGCCCCATCGCCAGCCAGCCGGTCAGTCCCGCCGCCACAAGATAGCCCAGCAGATAGCCGCCTGTCGGCCCGACCATATAGCTAAGCCCGATGCCGCGTTCAGGCGTGCCGGAGAACACCGGAAGCCCCGCTGCACCGGCCCCAAGATAGGCCGCCATCGCCGCCAGCCCCAGACGCGGACCAAGGGTGAGGGCGACAAGAAAGACCGACAGCGTGTGCAGGGTCATGGGCACTGGCCAGAACGGGATCTGGACCTTGGCCCCCAGCGTGATCAGCGCGGCACCGGCCAGCGCGAGGCCAAGCCCCTGCGCGAAGGACGGGTTACGGGGTAGGGATGTAATCGCAAGTGCCATCTGGTTTCCTCCGAGTGATAGCTTTCAAGGTCTACCCCAGTAGGACGAAGGACGCGCCTGCTGACAATTCAGATTATAGATAATTATCTGAAAAACTCGGAAGTGCCTGAACCGATTTGATTTTTTAGGGTGCGACTGCGCTTGCCGATCCACCCCACATGGCGCGAGAGCGTGGTACAGGCCAGATCTACCTGACCTTTTCGTAGCGCGTCGAGGATCAGACGGTGGTCGTGATCGGTGCGGGCTTCCCAATTTGTCCGCCACGCCCGTAGAATGAACCGCGCGCTTGCCGCTTGCAGGTCGTCAATCGACCGCATCAGCCGCGGCATCTGGCAGGGTTCTAGAATTAATCTGTGAAAACAGCGGTTTGCCTCTTCCCATTCATGTACATTCTGGGCGCTGTCGCCTTGCAGGTTGGCCTTATGCGCCTTGGCGAGGATATCGGGCGTCAGGTTGGGTGCGGCGTGCCGCAGGGCGAGCGCTTCGAGGCTGGCGCGCATTTCAGCGACTTCCCGCAGCTCTGCCATATCGAAGAAAGTGACGCGAAATCCACGTCTTGGCAGGCTTTCTGCAAGTGATTGTGTCTCTAGCAGACGGAAGGCTTCGCGCACGGGCACATGGCTTGCGCCGAATTCCTGCGCGATGTGGTCTTGCCGCAACCGCGCGCCCGGAGCCAACTGCCCCGAGATGATGCGGTCGGCCAATATGCGCGCGATCCGGGCGGAGTGGGTCTCTGATCTAGGTTGGGTCATGGATTATAGATAGTTTTGACCGTCCCGCTTGTCGAGCGGGTAAACTCAGATCGCCCGCAGCAGCAATCCGCCCGCCAACAGGGCCACACCAAGCCCGGCGGCAAGCTCGATCAGGGCGGCGATCTGGGCTGCACGGGGGGTACTTGCCCACCCGGCAAGAACGCCGCCGCGCAACGCGCCTGCACCAAGACCCACGGCGATGGTGATGGTCGCGGTGCCAAAGGCCATCGCGAAAGCACCGGCAATCCCGACGCCCGCGATCCCCATCTGAAGCGTGATGATCAACACGAACAACGCCCCCGTACAGGGCCGCACCGCGATAGATCCGATCAGCAGCAGCGTCTCGCGCAGGGTGGTCGCCTGTCGAACCTGTTCAGCGGTGGGGCCATGCGCATGGCCACAGGTGGCGCAGATACCGTCATGGTCGTGCTGGTGGTGATGGTGGTGATGATCTTGCGGCGTGGGAAGCGTCGCGCGGAAATGGCGCAGGCCCCGCCAGAACAGCCACAGCCCGACACAGGCAATCGCGCCATAGCTGACGGGGGCCATAATCGCCTCTGTCAGCGAAATCATACGCTCGCGCCCCAAGTGCAACAGGCTCACGCCGGTATAGACCAGAGCCACCGCGGTCACGGCCTGACCCAGCGAGGACAGCAGCGCGATCACCGACAGGCGCAGCATCGGCACAGCCTTGGCCGCGCCATAGCCGCCGATCAATACCTTGCCGTGACCGGGGCCTGCGGCATGCACCACGCCATAGGCGAAACAGGCGGAAAGCAGGGCGGTTACCGCCTCTGGCTGGCCCGCACGCACGGCGCGCAGCGAGAGGGCGATGCTGTTTTGAAACGCGCGTTGATGCGCCGCAGCCCATTGCGCCAGCCGGTCAAAGCCGCCGGTCCACCATAGCGCGGCAAGGGCGATGACCACGCCCAAGGCGATCACGGTCAGGGCGCGGCGCATGTCACATTCACCGTCGGGGCCATTTGCGCGCCGATATCCGGCAGACCCGCGTCGGAAGGATCGGTCTGGGCATCAAGCTGGGCGATCTGTTGTTGCAGCGCCTCCATCGTGGCGGTGACATCGGGCATGGCGACACGGGCGCGACAGGTCGGCGCGCGCGTGGTGTCTATTGCGGTCGTGATGTCGTAGGCCGTGTAATAGGTCGCATCATAGGGTTTGATCGTGATCGCTGTCCCCGCGGGTACTGCGGTTTCCAGCGCGCGGGTATGCATCGTGGTGATCTGTCCGTTGTCAAACTGCGTCGCAATCTCGGTCGGGCCGGACAGCGCGATGGTGTTCGCTTCGGTGCTGAGGACCAGATCGCCGTTGAACCCGTCGACCCACTGCATGTCAAAGCCGTTCAGCGTCGCAAGCTCCGTTTCCGTGAGCGCCCCGTCGCCGTCGGTATCAAGGCCCATATCCTCGGTCACCAGCAGGGAATAGAGCGCGTCATACTCCCAGGTCACCCGTACATGGGTCAGTTGTCCTTGATCGTCGGCGACAAGCGATAGCTGCGTGTCGATAAACACATGGGGGTGCGCGGCCAGCGGCGCGGCCCAGAGGGTGAGAACAAAGGGGGCAAGCTGTCGGATCATAGGGGTGTGATACAAGTCTTGGACAGGGGGCGCAATTGAGCGGGCGGCGGATCGGCGCGCTTCCACGCGGCGCGGTTTACCCACCCATGCGACGGCTAAGGTAACGTTCAAGCTGGGCCATCGCATCATAGATAAGCACCGCAAAAAGCCCCACGATCAGCCCGCCTTGCAGCACATAGGCGGTGTTGTTGGTTAGCAGCCCGGCGATGATGACTTCGCCCAGGGTGCGTGCGGCAACGGTGGAGCCGATGGTGGCGGTGCCAAGGGCAATGACGACGGACAGGCGGATCCCGGTCAGGATCACGGGCAGGGCGAGGGGAAGCTCCACCCGCCACAGGCGTTGCCAGCGGTTCAGCCCCATGCCGCGTGCAGCCTCCATCGTGGCGGGGGGCAGGGTTGATAGGGCCGTGATCGCGTTCTCGA
>NZ_DGMH01000029.1:24735-28104 GCF_002388305.1 Sulfitobacter sp. UBA4523 | reverse complement strand
AGATCGGGAGCAGCCCATAGAGAAACAGCGCCACCAGCGTCGGCCCCGCCCCGAACCCCAAGGCAGGCACAGCAAGCGCCAGCACCGCGACGGGGGGGAAGGTCTGACCGATATTGGTGATCGTGCGCGACAGCGGCAGGAAGGACGCGCCCACAGGACGGGTGACAAAGATCGCCAGCGTCACCGCCACCAGCGTTGCGGCGACAGAGGCAAGGGCCACCAGCCCCAAATGGCTAAGCGAGAGCGAGAGCAAAGAGCTGCGCGCGTAAATGACCGGTCCGCCCGCCGGGGCCAGCGGCGCAAAGAGCGGCGCGAACCAATCGGGCCGTAGCACCAGAGCGAGCAACAGCGCCAGCAAACCGGCGCGTAGCAGATTGCCCGCTGTCATGCGTGCACCTCGGCGCGGGCGCGGATCGCGTCCAGCGTCACGCGGCCGATGATCTTGCCCTTATCGGTGATCGGCACGGCGCTGCGTCCTGTCCACAGGCAGGCCGACAGCGCGTCACGCAGATTTGCCTCGCGGGGCAGGGGCGCGCCGTTGGCAGAACCGTCCTCCATCACCTCAGCCAGCGGGGTGAGGGAAAGCAGCCGCAGCGGGCGTTCGACATCGCCCACCATATCGGCCACAAAATCTGTTGCGGGGTGGGTGATGATCTCTGCCGGGGTGGCGTGTTGTACCAGCTTGCCGCCATCCATCACCGCCACGCGGTCGCCCAGACGAATGGCTTCCTCCATATCATGGGTCACGAGGATGATGGTGGAGCCGAGCGCCTGCTGGATGCGGCGCAGATCCTCTTGCGCGCGGGTGCGGATAATCGGGTCGAGCGCGCCAAAGGGTTCATCCATGAGGATCAGATCAGGGCGCGAGGCGAGGGCCCGTGCCACGCCGACCCGTTGTTGCTGCCCGCCCGACAGTTCAGAGGGGTAGCGGTGGCGAAACTCTGGCGGTGCCATCGAGAAGAGATCAAGCAGTTCATCCACGCGGGCGTCGATCTTGTCACGCGACCAGCCCAGCAGTTGCGGCACCGCGCCGATATTGCGCGCGACCGTGTGATGCGGGAACAGCCCGTGCCCCTGAATGGCATATCCGATCCGCCGCCGCAGGATATGCGGTTTGACGTCGAGTGTTGATTGCCCGTTGATCCGCACCTCTCCCGAGGTGGGCTCTTCCAGCCGGTTGATCAGCCGCAAAAGCGTTGTCTTGCCCGAGCCCGAGGTGCCCACGATAACTGTGATCGTGCCGGTATCAATGGTCATCGACACGCCATCGACGGCGCGGGCGCTGTCGTAGATTTTGGTGATATTGTCGATCTCTATCATGGGGTCTCCTTGGGGAGGCGGCGGGTCAGGTCGACCAGAATATCCATCACGATGGCCGCCGTCAGGGCCAGCGCGACCGTGGGCAGCGCGCCCAGCAGGATCAGGTCTGTCGCGGTCTGGTTCAGCCCTTGGAACACGAATGTGCCAAAGCCGCCGCCGCCGATCAGCCCCGCGATGACCGCCAGACCGATGTTCTGGACCAGCACGATGCGCAGGCCGGTCAGGATCACGGGCAGGCCAATGGGCAGTTCCACGCGCCACAGGCGTTGCGCCGCTGTCATGCCGATCCCGCGCGCGGCGTTCAGGGCTTGCGGCGGCGTGGCGGCCAGTCCGGCCACGGTGTTTCCCACGACGGGCAGCAGCGAATAGAGCACCAGTGCGACAAAGGCCGGTGCAAATCCGATGCCCGCGATGCCAATGCTGCGCGCACCGGGCACGGTGGCACCGACCCAGCCCAGCAGGGGGATCATCAGCCCGAACATGGCGAGCGAGGGGATGGTTTGCAGAAAGCTCAGCACCGGCAGGATCGCGCTGCGTAGCGCGGGCTTGCGGTGGCTCAGAACGCCGATGGGAAAGCCGATCAGCCCCGCCATGCCAAGCGACCCGAAGGCCAGCCACAGGTGACGCGTCGCTTCGGACGCGAAGGCGTCACGGCGCGCGGCAAATTCCTGCATCACCGACAGCGGTGCCAGCGCACCAGAGCCGAGCACAACGGACAGGGCCCCCAACACCGCTGTCAGCAACAGTGCGCGCTGAAAGGGCCCCGGTTTCATTGCGGTGATCGCATCGGCCATGAGCAGGGCAAAGATCACCAGCAAGCACCAGAACCCCGCCGCCGGAGAGACCCTTGCGTAATCGCCCGCGCCCTCCAGCAGCGCTGGCGCGCCTTGGACGAGAAGCCACAGCAACCCCGCCAGCCCCACAAGCGGCCCCGCCAGACGCAGCCCCACGTGCCTTGCAGGCAGGCCCAACGCCAGCCCCGCCACGATCGCTGCCAATCCGGGGATCGTCTGCGATACGGGGACCACCGCCCAGATCGGCACCGCGTCCCCCGCCACGATGCGGTTTGCGGCCAGCGTCATAAAGGGGGCCAGCATCGCTGCGGCCCCCAGAACGGCAAACAGAACCCCCGGCGCGGATAGCCGCGCCCGAGAGGTCTGCAAGGACATCGTGCCCCGGATCAGTCCAGCACCCCGGCTTGGGTGAGGTAATCACGCGCCACGGCCTCTGCCGGTTCACCGCCCACCTGAATCCGCCCGTTGAGCTTTTGCAGCGTCGCCATGTCCAACCCCTCGAAAATGGGATTCAGCACCTCGGGGATCGACGGGTATTCGGCCAGTACCTCGGCGCGGACGATGGGGGCGGGCTCGTAGACGGGCTGCACGCCCTTGTCATCCTCCATCACCACCAGACCTGTGGCCCCGACACCGCCGTCGGTACCATAGACCATCGCAGCGTTCACACCCGATGTGCCCCGTGCGGCGGCCTGGATCGTGGCCGCTGTATCGCCGCCGGACAGGATCACCGTCTGGTCCGCGTTCAGTTCAAAGCCGTAGGTGTCCTGCATCGCGGGCAGCACCGCGGGGGAGGACACAAACTCGGTCGAGGCCGCGAGCTTGACCGTGCCGCCCTGCGCGACCCATGCGCCGAAATCGGACATGGTGGTCAGGTTGTTGTCTTGCGCCACGGGGCCGGTCACCGCGATGGCCCATGTGTTATTGGCAGGGGCCGAGGTCAGCCATGTGACATCGTTTTGCGCGGAGTCGAGCTCTGCCGCGCGGGCGTGTGCGGCTTCGGCGTCTTTCCACACGTCGCTGTCTGCTTCGTTAAAAAAGAAGGCCGCGTTGCCGGTGTATTCGGGGTAAATGTCGATCTGGCCGGACAGCAGCGCCTCGCGGACAACCTGCGTGCCACCCAGTTGCAGGCGGCGTTCGACAGGCAAGCCCGCGTCCTCTAGTGCAAGGGCGATGACATTGCCCAACAGCCCGCCTTCTGTGTCGATCTTGGACGATACGGTGATGTCGGCGGCTGCGGCCGAGGCGAGTGCCG